>NZ_JACVOW010000023.1:0-215187 GCF_018882265.1 Polynucleobacter sp. AP-Feld-500C-C5
AATATATCCACTACTACAACCATGATCGAATCAAGCAAAAACTAAAGGGATTGAGCCCGGTGCAATACCGAACTCAATCCCTTGTGCTAACCTAACTAAACTGTCCAACTACTGGGGGTCAGTTCATTTGGGTGGTTTTAGTGTTTTCATACGCATGCTATTTAAGTGGTAATTAAATAATCAGCAAAAAAGATTCTCTAACTTATAGGCTTTCAAATGAAAAAAATATTTCTAGCGGCACTATGGTTCATTTCCATGGTTGGACTATCACAAGCTGCAGATACTGCACCTATTAAGTCAGACCCGGCTTGGCTAACAGAGTCAAGGGCAAGCATTAAAGCTGAAAAATATGATCAGGCAATAAAACAATTACAGGCTGCCAATGAAACAAGTTCTGCTGATTGGAATAATTTGTTGGGTTACAGTCTTCGCAAGAAACAGCCGCCGGACTTGGTTGGGGCTGAAAAGTATTATCAAGCCGCCTTGAAAATAGACCCAAATCATCGCGGTGCTCTTGAGTATTACGGCAAGCTAAAGTTAATTAACAATGACTTACCAGGCGCTGAGGCATTATTGGCAAGATTAGATAAAGTTTGTACATTTGGATGCGAGGAATATTCAGATTTAAAAGAGGCTATACAAAAATATAAGTCTAGAAAGTAGAGTGATATATGCCCTGCACATATTAGGGCGTATTTAAAATTGAATTCCAAATTAAAAAGGTCAGCGTATGAACGTTAAAAATATCATTGGCTTTGTTGAAAAATTATTTTTAATTACTATTGCGATTTTTACTATTGCAGCAATGGGCCAAGAGGTTTTTTCCCTTATTAGTAGCCGTCGTGTTGAGCTACAAGATCTATTGCTGATGTTTATTTATGCCGAGGTACTTGGGATGCTGGCAGCCTTTTATTCTAGCCATCGTATTCCTATAACAATCCCTTTATTTATTGCAATGACTGCATTGAGTAGATTAATTATCCTTCAGGGCAAAGATGGAAACCCTTCAATCCTGCTCTATGAGAGCGGGGCTATTATCTTGATTGCTGGAGCTTGCTGGATTATTAGTCGTGTCAATATGCTTAAAGAAAATGATTAGTGCCTGATGCAACAGTTTGAATAACAGCGTTGCTGAAAATATTGCATTGACTATCCTAGATCTATGACAAACTTCAATGAACTTCCTGCAGGTCTGCCAATTCCTCAAGACGATGGCTCGACCAATCATTTGAAGGGAATGAAATTACCCAAGATTTCCTTAAATGCCACCAATGGTAAGGCTATTCATTTTGGTGATATCAAAGGCAAATTAGTTATCTATTGTTATCCGATGACAGGGCGACCGAATGTTGCTTTACCTGATGGCTGGGATCAAATTCCTGGGGCAAGAGGCTGTACGCCGCAAAGTTGCTCGTTTAGAGATCACTATCAAGAGCTTCAAGCATTAGGTGCTGAGCTTGTAGGTTTGAGTGTTCAATCCACTGAATATCAAAAAGAAATGGCTGATAGACTGCATCTGCCATTTCCAGTTGTCAGTGATGCGAGCTATCAATTTCAAAAAGCATTGAATATGCCAACCTTTGTAACATCAGGGATGACTTTATTGAAGCGGGTTACATTAATTGCTAATCATGGCGTGATTGAAGCTGTTCACTATCCAATCTTCCCAAGCGATAGTGATCCGGCTTGGGTAATTGATTATTTGAAGAGCCACTAGGCTTAGATATCCTAGGCCCCCAAGCATCCTTCCTAGCAACTTCTAAATTTTATGAATATGGGTATTGGGCGAAAAATTATGTAACCTCTTTGTCATATATTTCCATTATTATAGAAACATGAAAAATTTAGAAGCTGTTGAGGCATTTGTTGCGCTAGGACAAGAAAGCCGTCTTAATGTATTTCGCTTGATTGTTCAAAAAGGGGATGTTGGCTTAACGCCCAGTCAAATTATTGAGAAGTTAGGCATCCCCAATGCAACTTTGAGTTTTCACTTAAAAGAATTGGTGAATGCTAATCTTTTGGTAGTTGAGCGCCAAAGTAGAAATTTAATCTACCGACCTAATACAAACTTAGTAAATACCTTAAGCGACTTTTTGTTGGAAAACTGTTGTGGTGGCAAGTCTTGTGAGGTCCCCAAGAAAAAGAAGGTGAGCTGCAAATGAAAAGACTACGGTTTTATATCAAGGTTGCCGATATTCAAGCCCCCATGCCATTGGCTATAGTTTAAATTTTATCGATCACTAAAAAATCTTATTACTAATTAACTAAAGACAAGCAATGAAGCAATACAACATTCTCTTTCTCTGTACGCATAATTCTGCACGCTCAATTTTAGGCGAGGCGCTTGCCTCGACTCATCCCAGTGGCAAGCTTATTGGTTTTTCTGCTGGCTCGATCCCGGGCACATCTGTTAATCCTATTGCTAGGGAGTTGGCATTAGAGATGGGCATGGATCCAGCAAAATTAAAGTCTAAGAGCTGGGATGTATTCGGAGAGCCTAATGCGCCGAAGATGGATTTCATTATCACTGTTTGTGACAATGCGGCTGGTGAGCAATGTCCATTTTGGCCTGGTAATCCTGCAACAGCGCATTGGGGCTTTCCTGACCCATCACAAGTGCAAGGTACTGACTTGGAGAAAAAGGCAGCTTTTGTTAATGTGATGAACGGACTTCAGAAGCGTATTGATATTCTTGCTGCGATGCCATTAGATAAATTGGATTCAATGAGCCTAAAAGAGATTCATACAAAAGCATGAGAAGCTATATCAGTGAGTTTATTGGCACAGCCCTATTGTTAGCAATAGTGGCAGGGTCTGGCCTGATGGGCGAATCTTTGGGCGCTGGAAATGCCGCAGTTGCTTTGCTTGGAAATAGTATTGCTACTGGAGCAGGACTTTATGCTTTGATTGTGTTACTGGGCCCCATCTCAGGCGCTCATTTCAATCCAGTCGTGAGCCTGATGTTTTGGAGGCTAGGACATCTTGATTTCAAAAAGATGTTGGCTTATTGGGGCTGTCAGTTCACTGGCGCTATTGCTGGAATATGGCTAACGCATTTGATGTTTAGTCTTCCTATCATTCAAGAATCAACCAAAGTCAGAACTGGCTTAGGTATTTGGATTAGTGAGTTTGTATCAACTCTCGTATTGCTTTCAGTAATTCGTATTGGCGATCAAGAAGTAAAAGATCGAGTGCCCATGCTTGTTGCCTTAACTGTCACTGCAGGGTATTGGTTTACTTCCTCAACCTTCTTTGCGAATCCTGCAGTTGCTGTGGCAAGAAGTCTCACAAATACTTTTGTAGGTATTGCCCCAAATGATATCTTCGGATTTCTACTTGCTGAAATATTGGCGGCATTGGTGATGGTTGGATTATTTTGTCGTTCAAAACGATAAACCATAAACTTCTATAAACTTGGAAAATAGAGTTACTCAATAGGTGATCGTTTGAACCTGTATAAGCTTTTCCTTATCTATTTTATATTTTTGTTAAGTGCATGCGTCAGTCACCCTCCTGCACAACTCTCAGAATCTACGAATACGGGCATTAAGGGCGATCAGTATTGGACTTTAGATTTTTTCTACTTTTATAAAGGCAAGCAAACGCATACAAAAGCTTTTGAGTTCGTGAATCGAAGAGATTGTTTTGAGGCGATGTATCAAATGCAGGTAGACGCAAGAAAAGAAGCTAGTCATAGTGGGTCGGGGATATGTAGTAAACGATTCGTAGAGGGCCAAAAAAGAACCCATGACGACGTGCTAGGCTACAGATAGCTAATATAGTCAAAGCATTGAAATCTTGGGCTTTAGTCGATTTCAATTTAGGTGAAAAAGAAATATAAAAACCACCTTAGGATAATTTTTAATCAGCAAGCCACTAAAGCATTATGGGAAAATAAAGTAATAAAAATTTCAGAGGTGCTGGCTATGAAAAAATTTACTGGTATTTGTTTTGTTATCTTGACTAGCTTTGCTTTGGTCGGCTGTCTCGCTAGCACTGCCTCCCCAGTTGGGGTCAATTGTGACTATAGTCAAGGTAAGCCTTTATGGGAGATGCCTCTTGATTGTCAGGGTCGATAAACAAAGCAATCGTTTCAAGGGGTGACATGTATAAGCTAATTGCATTCGATGCCTACGGAACGTTATTTGACGTTTACTCCATGGGAGAATTGGCAGAAGCATTGTTTCCTGGACATGGTCAAACGCTGTCATTGATGTGGCGCGATCGGCAAATTGATTACACCCGTCTTGTCACTATGAGCGACCCTAGTGCCGTTGGCAGTAAACACTATTTGCCATTTTGGGATCTAACCATTCGCTCATTGCGCTATGTCTGTAAGCGATTAGGATTAGAGCTGACTGCATTAATAGAAAAGCAGTTAATGGATCAATATGCCAAGCTCAGTAGTTTTGAAGATAGCTTGATGGTTCTTCAAGAAATAAAAAAACGTGGCGCCTCTACTGCAATTCTGTCTAATGGCAGTAGAGAGATGCTCGCTACAGTAGTAGAAAGTAATGGCCTTAAGCTGTATTTAGATAAAGTGGTCACGATTGAAGAGGTACGTTTATTTAAGACCGCCCCCCAGGCATATGAGTTGCTACTCAAATCATTTACAGTAAAAAAAGAGGAAGTCTTATTTGTATCAAGCAATGCTTGGGATGCACTAGCAGCTAAATGGTATGGGTATGACGTATTTTGGGTAAATCGTCTTGGGCATCCATTCGAGGAAATTGGCGAGCGACCAAATTTTGAGGGTAACTCTTTAAGCAAGGTTTTGGAAGTCATTTGAAGAAACTAAGCTGTTACTATATTTCTTATCTTGCTCTGATCTAACATTCACTAAAAAATGAAAATTATTCACTCACTTAGAGTCACGACCTTCATTTTTCTTGCGGCTGTATTTTTTGTAAGTCCCTCATTTGCTGCAGAGATAAAGGTCATTACTTCGGGTGCTTTTGCAGAAGCCCTCAAAGATCTAGTGCCCGAGTATGAAAAACAATCTTCTAATAAAGTCATCATCTCGTATGGCTCTTCGATGGGAAGTGCGCCTGACTCCATTCCTTCAAGACTCTCCCGAGATGAAAAATTTGATGTTTTGATTTTGGCGGCGCCTGCATTAGAGCGCTTCATTCAGAGTGGCGCAGTACAGTCAGGAAGTAGGGTCGATTTGGTTGCCTCCGTGATTGGCGCTGCAGTTCGGGTGGGTTCGCCAAGGCCCGATATCAGTACTGTCCCCGCACTGAAGCAAGCCTTACTGAATGCAAAGTCTGTGGCATATTCTGCTAGCGCTAGCGGAACCTATTTATCTACAGAATTATTTCCAAAGCTGGGCATTGCAGAGCAGATGAGTGAGACGGCAAAGAAGATTTACAGCGAGCGTGTAGGCACAGTGATTGCTAGAGGAGACGCTGAGTTAGGCTTTCAGCAGGTTAGCGAATTGATTCCTATACAAGGGATTGATTTCATTGGCGAGATTCCACCAGAAGTGCAGCAGACAGTTTTGTTTTCAGCGGGCATTACTAGTAATGTGAATAGTCAGGTTGCATCGAGAGATTTAATTGCATATTTAGCTTCGCCAAAGGCTGCACCAACAATACAAAAAGCTGGTCTTAAGCCTCTCCTTCCAGCTTTACCTTGGTAGACTATTTAAAGCGATACGCTAGAGCTGCAAAAATATTATCTTGAAATGAGCGGTTCATCACTGGGCTATTGTTAATTCCGCTACCCATCCACTTCCGTTTGCCGTAAATGTTGACATACCAGTTGTCAAGGACGGGGATTTCCACCAGAAAGCCTGCCAATACATTATTGGTTGCTGGGGCGCTGTAAGCGTTGTAGCCTGTAAGTGAAGACTCTCCAGGATTGATACCATAGTAATAGTTGGCATATTGACTTGATTGGCGTTCCACCCCAATTTGTGGATACACAACCACTTTTTTATATGTTTCAATTTCAGCGAAGTAGAGAAACTCATAAAGCGCTCCCTTAGATTTTCCAAAGTCGTGATAGGCGTTCACAAAAAAACCACCAATGGGCGTTTCTTGAAAAGTGCCCAATCCCAAGGGAATTGGATCGCTACGATTAATAGAGTTGCCATTGATTGGCGACTTCACTTTATAGGAGTCTAAATTAATTTTTCCGATGACCTCAAAATAGCCATAACCCATTTTGAAAGTCTTGATACCCACTTCATCGATGCGAACAAAGAATCGTTGGTAATCAAAAAAAGCATAAGGCATCACAATGGATTGGGTGCCTTCGGTTCCGATGTGTAGGTTAGAGGTGTAGACTGCAGCCCCAATGTCTCCGACGATGCGATCGGGGATGCCATCAGGTACATTTTCAGCGGCATAAATTGGCATTGAGAATGCTGCCAATAGCAAAGAGAGCTGTATTGTTTTAATGAATCTCATGAGCTCATCATAGGCGATTTCAGTTGCAAGACCTAAAGATCTGCATTATCGAGCGCTAAGCTTGCTAAATGACTGGTATCTGCCCAGCGATCTACTTTCCACGAAGATCCATCATGGCTAATCCAGTTGAGCGAGGCATTCGGCACAGATACAGTCCTTTCTGCTTCTAAGGCTTGATTGCTTGCTAGTCGATACATCATCTCTATGGCGCCACCGTGACTGACCAGCAAAATCGTTTTACCCAGGTGTTGCATGCGAATTGTTTCAAGCCCTCTGTGAATGCGCTCTGCAAATCGTTTGATGCTTTCGCCACCACGTAAGTCATGCTCTAGATTTCTACTCAGATGGATATTCCATAGTTCGGGCTCAAGATTTGGCGCATCGATTATGGTGAGTCCTTGAAGCGCTCCCAAATGACGCTCTCTTAGTGCTTCAGTAGTAATTGCATCCACCCCAAATATTTCTTCGACGGCCTTAGCAGTTTTGAATGCTCGTATAAGGTCACTTGTATAGAGGACGTCAAACTGCAGATTGATTCCCTTGAGAGCTTTAGCCATCTGTTGGGCTTGTTTTACCCCATGAGTATTCAGATCAATATCGGTATGACCTTGAAGTCGACGTGCGACATTCCAGTCGGTTTCACCATGGCGCACTAAGCAGAATCGAGTGGTAGTCATGAGGCAATGATAAAGGTGGGCGCCTTCTTCAGCAGAATTTGTATATTAGATCCCGTCAAGCCCGCTTTATTAATACAATAGATTGACTAATTTATAAAGGGCGACGGTGAACAAAGAAAGCAAAGGAATGTTGATTGGGTTTATCGGCATCCTGATCTTTAGCCTAACCTTGCCTGTCAGCAAGATTGCCATTCTCAGTTTTAATCCTTACTTCATTGCCTTTGGTAGGGCATGTTTAGCAGGTCTAGTGGCTTTAGCCTATCTTGTATATAAGCAGGCTCCGTTTCCCAGTAAAACGGATTTAGTTAAGTTGATTGTGATTGCTTTAGGTGTCGTATTTGGCTTTCCAATTTTTACAACGGTTGCTATGAAGGAAGGATCTTCTTCTCATGGCGCCGTTATTTTGGGCATGATGCCATTAGCTACAACGGTGATCGGAGTTCTGCGCTTTAAGGAGCGCCCTTCCCTAGGTTTTTGGTTTGTTTCCTTACTGGGTGCTGCCTTGGTAGTTATTTATACGCTACTCAAAAGTGCTGGTAGCTTTACTTACATAGATGGCTTATTGGTGCTCGGGGGTATTTGTGCTTGTGTTGGCTATGTTGAGGGCGGCGAGTTATCTCGGAAGATGAATCCCCGCGCAGTTATTTCTTGGGCATTAGTCATTTCACTGCCAATCAATATAGTGATGTCTTATTTAACATTCCATTCGGAATATTGGAGCGCTGATGCGATCGCGTGGACCAGCTTCGTGTACTTAAGTCTATTTCCAATGTTCTTAGGATTTTTCTTTTGGTACGAGGGTCTCGCTATTGGTGGCATTGCCAGAGTGAGTCAGGTGCAGCTGATTCAACCATTCTGCACATTAATAGCCGCAAGTATTTTCTTGGGCGATCATCTTACTTTGATGAATATGGTGTTTGCTTTTTTAGTCGTATCGACTGTCATCTTGAGCAAAAAAATGCTGGTCAAGCGCAGGTAACTTACCGACAGAAAGAAAAAGCCCCGTTAATCGGGGCTTGGTATTTATGCTGCAATCATTTGGATCTTATTTAGTGCTCGCAAAATTTTGCTTTTTTCTTTTGGTTTGGTGCTGGTTTCCATAAGCTTAGTGAGCTGAGCTGGGTTAAGTGGCCCTAGGCGTGTTTTGCCTGTTTTTGTGAGCATGGGATCGTTTTTTCTGTTTTTTTGGTTTTGGCCTACAGCCATTCGTATTCCTAAAGTAAAGGAGTGATGAATCTAGGGCAATGCTCTAAAGATTCCCCTATTTAGGGCGCGAGATAGTGATCACCATTCAGAATAACAGTTAAAAAAATCAGGCGCTATGATTGGATGATGATAAATCTTCCGGCCCTTATCTTCTCCTTGGTAATGGGCTTTTTAATGTCATTGAGTATTACTCTAGTGGCAACCTTTGTTCGTATCGGTGCTGTAGAGAGCTTCTTCTCGGCATGGCTTGAGGTGTGGGCTGTAGCCTATCCTGTAGCCATTATTTGTATCTTGATATATCGACCATTTGCCACTAAGGTAAGCGCTGTAATCATTGAGAAATTAACAGGATCAAAGTGAAGAGATCTTTTTTATTAGCGTTATGCAGTTTTGCATTCATAGGGTGCGCAGCTGTCTTCACGGATGCATCCGATGCAAATCACGTAACCTTTTTAAATAGCAGTGGCGAATCAATCGAACAGCTTACTCAAAAAGCGAATGCTTACTGCGCGCAATACGGCAAGAAGGCTTCTTTTAAAAGCACTGATTCATCTTTGCTAGTTGTGTTCAGCTGCAATCCTGCTCACCAATAAGGGCTGCTATTAGCCAGCTAGGTCTGATTGATAAATCAGACCTGCATGCTCCCTCAGTGCATGGAACTGAATTGATTCCCAGCGTTGTTGAGCAACATCCAATTCTGATTTATGAGAGGCAAGAAATACCGATGCGCCGACCACATCTTCTGCCATACGATGAATATTTTCCTGGATAAATTTTTTCAGTGCAACAGGATCATCTGAGCTAACCCAGCGAGCTAAGCTATAGCGGGCCGGGAGAAGGCGTACCTCAGCACCATATTCAGTTTGCAGTCGATGACTAACTACTTCAAATTGCAGTTGGCCAAAAGCACCGAGTAACATTGTGCCCCCAGCCATTGGACGAAATACTTGAATGGCTCCTTCTTCGCCTAGCTGCATCAAGCCAGTTCTTAATTGCTTTGACCGCAATGGATCGGCAGACTCAACCATGCGAAAAATTTCAGGGGCAAAAAATGGTAGTCCAGTAAATTGCAGCTGCTCACCTTCAGTAAGAGTGTCACCGAGCCGCAGTAAACCATGGTTTGGTAAGCCGATGATGTCACCTGGAAAAGCTTCATCCAAAATGTCACGTCGTTGCGATAAGAATGATAGGGCATTATTGGTGCGAACTTCTTTGCTATTGCGACAAATCTTGAGCTTCATGCCGCGCTGAAAGTGACCAGAGCAAATCCGCAAAAATGCCACGCGGTCTCGATGCGCGGGATCCATATTGGCTTGAATTTTGAAGACTACAGCTGAGAATTTATTTTCAGCTGGACTTACTTCGCGTTGCAATGCTTTACGTGAGCCAGGGGATGGCGCTAATTCAACCAAAGTGTTCAGAATTTCTCGTACACCAAAGTTATTAATGGCTGAGCCAAAGAAAACAGGCGACTGGCGACCGGCTAAGAATGCCTCTCGATCAAATGCTGGCATGGCTTCTTTGATTAAGGCAACTTCCGCCAAGGCATTTTCTAAATCTGTGCCCAAACGCTCTTTCAGGGCCAGGTCATTGACATCAACGACGGCATGAGAATCTTCGGTCACACGATCTTCACCAGCTTTAAACATGCGCATGCGCATATTAGCAATATCGATTACGCCAGCAAAAGATTTGCCCATACCCACAGGCCAAGTAAATGGAACAACTTCAATGCCGAGCGCAGATTCAATTTCATCCATCAGCTCCATCGGCGGCTTTACTTCTCGGTCCATCTTGTTGATGAAGGTAACAATCGGCGTGTTACGCGCGCGGCAGACTTCTAATAAGCGTAGGGTTTGTGATTCAACACCGTTAGCCGCATCAATTACCATCAAGGCAGAATCAACTGCTGTTAATACGCGATAGGTATCTTCAGAAAAGTCTTGGTGCCCCGGAGTGTCGAGCAAATTAATAATGCAATCACGATATTCCATCTGCATGACAGAACTGGCTACCGAGATTCCACGTTGCTTTTCAATTTCCATCCAGTCGGAGGTTGCGTGTCTACTAGCTTTACGTGCCTTGACACTTCCTGCAATCTGAATTGCACCTGCATACAGTAATAGCTTTTCAGTCAGCGTTGTTTTACCCGCATCTGGGTGAGAGATGATGGCAAAGCTGCGACGTCTAAGTACTTCTGCAGCTGGGGTGCTGGAGGTGGAGGTATCGATGGTAATTCTGCGCTGGTTAATCTAGGTAAGGACGCAATTATAAGCGTCTAAGCCTTTTAGAATTGCTCTTCCGGCCTTACAAATCGCCATTGGCCTGGAGGTAGTGGCCCCAAAGAGATGCGACCCATTCTGACGCGTTTCAAGCCCAGCACTTTTAGCCCCACCATTTCGCACATGCGACGAATTTGACGCTTACGACCTTCGCGTAGAACAAACCGCAATTGATCTTCGTTCTGCCAGCTCACTTGTGCTGGCTTAAGCGCCACGCCATCTAGAGAGAGGCCATGTTTAAGACGATCTAAATCTTCAAAAGAGAGTGCTCCTTCAACCCGTACTAAATATTCTTTTTCAATCGGACTGTTCTCGCCAATCAGTAGTTTGGCAATGCGCCCATCTTGCGTTAAGACCAGCAAGCCTGTGGAGTCGATATCCAATCTACCAGCGGGAGCAAGTCCCTTGGTGTTAAAGCGCGGATTTCTACCTTTATCCAGCGGACTACCAAAGTAGTTTTCTGGAGTGATGAGAGATGCTGCCGGTTGATATTCTTGCTCATCATCATAATGTGAGATGTATCCAACAGGCTTATTGAGAATGACGGTAATGCGAGATGCTTGCTGCACTTTAGCGCCAGATTGCAGTTCAATTTTTTGATGACGATAAGCACGAACACCTAGTTCATTTACCACTTCACCATCCACTGTGACTAAGCCTTGCTCAATATAAGAGTCAGCCTCGCGTCTAGAGCATAAGCCCAGTTCAGATAGTAATTTAGAGACGCGAACTTTTTCTTCCATACCTGCATTATCCGATAAAGCCTGAGCCTACTTGGTGCGCGGTACCACTTCACATTGACTACACTATGACATTGCAGAATATTCAATCAAGGAAGAAGTAATGACTGCTATCTTAAAAAAATCCACCGATTTATAAAATCCTTTATTTTCAGGTGCTTGCAGCCGTTGTCCTTGGTGTTTTACTGGCTTATGTTTATCCATCTCTTGGAACAGAGATGAAGCCCGCCAGTGCTGAGCGCCTGTCGCGATTTCCGGAGTAGTCTCGCCCAGTCCCTCCACTTTTTTCATGGCAAGCGAGAGTCCTCTACTTAGAAGGGCTGTAGGGGTTTGATTCGTGGTTAGGGCGATTTTTAAAGCGCTTATGAACCCAATAATATTCAGCGGGGCGAAGGCGAATTTCTTTTTCGAAAATTTGATTGAGTCGAGCGGTGTCAGACTTAACGTTATCCCCCGGAAAATTTTCTAAGGGCTTACTGATCTCGCAAAGATAACCAGACTCATCATCTTTGAGAGTGGTGACCATCATACAAACATCGGCGCCAGTAATTTTTGCTAGGCGAGAGATGGTTGTAATGGTATTAGTTTCAATGCCGAAGAAAGGTACAAACTCAGAGTCTTTCATTCCCAAATCAATGTCTGGTGCAATGATGATGAAGTCGCCATTACGAATTTCGCGGATGATCGCTTTGGCATTGCCTTGACGATCTATCGAGTTGCCGCCAAAACGGTTACGCCAGTCAATAATTTTTTGATTGAAGAATGGATTTTTCATGCGCTGAAAAAATCCTGAAGTTCGCGGCCAATCCATCCGTTTTGCTAGCGCACTCAAAATAATACTACCCTCGATTCCTGTGAAATGCATATTCACCAGAATGCGCGGCTTACGACTTGTGAGGTCAACGGCTGACTTCACTTCAATCATTTTGCTCAATTGTTTTTCACTGCCAAGCCAGATAATACTTTTCTCTACAAGACTGCGACCCAGAAGACGCCAGTGTTTTTTTCTGAGAATATCAATTTCATCTGCATTCAGATTAGGAAAACACAATTGAAGGTTGGTTTTAACCACCCGGTTTCTATCCCCTGGCAATCTGGCAGCAATAAAACCTAAGCCATATCCAATCGATACTAAAATCTTATAGGGGAGTAGAGATAGGAGTTTAAGAAAAACTAGCCCTACATAATTAGCAAAAGATTTGAACAAACGAGTTTTATTCTGTTTCGTAACGTTTGATCGATTTGGCATAGCGATCAAGCATCTCTTCCGTTGAGCTACTCGACATTCCTAAATCATTTACTAAGCCAGTGTCTAAGCGATAGGCCCAGCCATGCACGGTGAGATCTTGACCGCGTGCCCACGCATCTTGAACAATCGTTGTTTCACATACGTTGACAACTTGCTCAATGACGTTGAGTTCGCAGAGACGATCTTGTCGTTTTGGCGTTGGCAACATTTCCCCCAAATAGCGCTCATGTTTTTGATGGACATCTTTTACGTGGCGCAACCAATTGTCAGCAAGACCAACACGTCTATCGCTCAGGGCAGCATGAACACCAGCACAACCATAGTGACCCACCACTAAAATATGCTTGACCTTCAGAAGGTCAATGGCAAACTGAATCACTGACAAGCAATTCAGATCAGTATGAACAACGACGTTTGCCACGTTACGATGAACAAAAAGTTCGCCTGGCAATAAGTCCACAATCTCATTTGCGGGTACTCGACTATCAGCGCAGCCAATCCAAAGATACTGCGGAGCCTGCTGATTGACCAAGCGCTTGAAAAAATCAGGATCCTTGGCGACCATGTCTTCCGCCCAGTGGCGATTACTTGTAAATAGATGGTCTAAGGCTTGGGAATTTTTATATGGCATGGTTTAAGTTTAAAGTACTTTAATGACGCCGATTTGGTTAAAACAAACCCCCACTGGAATTGCCCTTACTTTGCATTGCCAGCCTGGTGCAAAACAGACCAAAGTAGTTGGTTTGCATGATGGCTGTCTGAAAATTTCTTTACAAGCTCCAGCCTTAGAAAATAAGGCAAATGAGCTTTTGTTGGCTTGGCTCTCTAAGCAGTTAAAAATTCCGCAAAAGCAGATTCAATTCATTTCTGGTCAAAATAGCCGTAAGAAGCAAGTGGAAATCTGGGGATCCATTAGCGCTGAGCAAATCGCTCAAATACTAAAGCCCTAAGAGGCGCGCTTACCAAAAGATGGCCCATAAAATACCTAAGATCAGCACCCATTTGCTGATGTAATAAACGGAGCGATGTTTTGCTTTCAGTTTTTTTGCTTGTGCCCTAAGGTGATAAAAGTAGGTAAATAAGACATTCACAAAGCCCACTTTTTCGCCAGCAACGTTTTGTGAGGCTGCAGCACTCATCACATAGCGCCCAAACCAGCGATTGAGCAGCTGTACTACTTTTGTATAGACAGGGCGCTCAACGTCGCAAAACAAGACTATGCGTTGATGATCAGTTTCATTGGCTGCAAAATGAATATAGGTTTCATCAAACATGACCGCTTCACCATCTTTCCAGAAATAACGCTCTCCATCCACCTCAATAAAGCATTTGGGGTCATTGGGGGTCACTAATCCAATGTGATATCGCAGGGATCCAGCATAGGGGTCACGGTGCCGCACCAGTGTTGCTCCAGGTGGTAGGGAGGCAAACATGGCCGCCTTGATGGAGGGAATCGATTTGAGAAGGGCCACGGTTTTAGGGCAACTTGTTTGTGCTGATGGCAGATCTTTGCCGTACCAATAGAGGTGAAAACGTTTCCAGCCCGTCCTAAAGAAGGAATTAAAGCCAATATCGTTATAGCCAGTAGCAACTGCAATGGCACCATCTGCATTTAAAGAAAGCGCTTCTTGGCGAATAGTTTCCCAGTTATCTTTTAAAGGTTGCATTTCGGGAAACTGGTTTACAGGGATAAATGCGCTAGCTTTGACCTTGGAAAATAAATACAGTAAAGCATTGATCGGCGCCAACAAGACTTGATAGTCGGTGAGCGATCTCACCACTCCAAAACGTACTCTCCCTCTGAAATAGACATAAATTGCTGAGATTACAAATATAAAAAAAATGATGTGACGAGCTTGCATGCGATTTGCCAATCCAAAGTAATGACTAACATTTTAATTTGTATGGAAGTGTTTAATTGACTATTTCTTGTCCCTATATCCTCATATACTCAAGGAGAATCAATATGGTCACCCAGTTAGGGTTAATGAGGATATAGAGCGGAGAAGATCGTATGAATGGCTTTATAAAGTGGCTCTTAAGCCTTGTTTTAATTGGCTTAGTGGGGATTGCGGGATATACATGGTTGATGCTCACATGGAGTTATGGCAGCGGAGAGCGTGCTGGTTATGTGCAAAAATTCTCTAATCGAGGATATCTTTGCAAAACCTGGGAAGGTGAATTGGCGATGGTTTCCATGCCTGGAACGATGTCAGAAAAATTCCTCTTTACGGTGCGTGATGATGCCGTGGCACAAAAAATAAATGCTAATCTAGGCAAAAAAGTGGCTCTAAAATATGATCAACACATCGGATTGCCAACAACATGTTTTGGGGATACTGAATATTTTGTGTCTGGTATAGAGGTTCTGGAAGATTAATTTGTAGTTGTTTTAAAAATTGTTGTTACGCAGCTTTATTTTTGTAATTTTTTGTGGTTAAAATCATGCAAGCGCAATGTGCGCCGATATCAATATCTATAAGGAGCTTCACTTGAACAAAGCCGAACTAATCGCAGCGATTGCTGACGACGCGGAGATCTCTAAAGCCAAAGCAGAATTCGCATTGAATTCTGCAATTGAGAACATTATCAAAGCTGTTACTAAAGGCGATTCAGTACAACTGATCGGCTTCGGTACTTTCGCATCTGGTAAGCGTGCTGCACGTATGGGCCGTAATCCAAAAACTGGCGAGCCACTCAAAATCGCTGCTGCTAAAACTGTTAAGTTTTCTGCTGGTAAGGCATTTAAAGATTCAGTGAACAAGCGTAAGAAGTAATTCTTCCTTTGTTAATAAAAAAGCCCGGTACGCCGGGCTTTTTTATTTCCTGAAGAATATGATCTTCATGTATGCAACTTCTGCAATTTCTTGCTTAACTTTGCACTAAGCGGCGATGGCGATGAATGCTCATTAAGATGCCAGCACCAAACCCTAGCGTGACTAAAGCAGTGCCACCGTAACTAATAAAGGGTAATGGAACGCCCACCACTGGAAGTAGGCCGCTCACCATGCCAATATTCACAAAGGCGTAGGTAAAGAAAATCATAGTCACAGCAGCGCCTAGCAAACGAGTAAACAAATTGGGAGCGCTTGCAGAGATTGCTAAGCCTCGTTTAATGAGTGCAAAGAAAAGCCCAAGCAATACGAGGTTTCCAAGTAGGCCAAATTCTTCCGAGAAAACGGCAAAGACAAAGTCAGTGTGCTTTTCTGGAATGAATTCTAAGTGCGCTTGGGTTCCCTGAAACCAGCCTTTACCAAAAAATCCACCAGAGCCGATAGCAATCATCGATTGAATGGTGTGGAAGCCTTTGCCGAGAGGATCGCTGCTGGGGTCAAGCAATGTACAGATACGATTCTTTTGATAATTGTGTACAAATGGCCACGCTACATCATGCGCGCAGATGGTGCTGCCAAAAATAATAATCAGCAAGATGCCTACAACACCAATTCCTACAAAGGGCAGAATCCATTTCCATGGAAGGCCAGCAAGGATGATGACATAGAGTCCAGCGGCAGAAACTAACAAGGCAGTTCCAAGATCTGGTTGACGGGCAATTAAAAAAACGGGGATGGCTAAAATAACTCCAGCAACTCCATAATCCCAAGTCTTTTGAATTCCCTCGCGTTTTTGAAAGTACCAAGCAAGCATGAGTGGCATAGCGATCTTCATGATCTCGGAGGGTTGAATCACAATGCCAATATTGAGCCAGCGACGCGCACCCTTTTTAATTAATCCAAAGATGGCCACTGCAACTAAAAGCGTAACGCCAAGTCCATAAATCCAAACAGCCCCCATCTCTAACCACTTAGGGGGAATGCGAGACACTATCCACATCACCACAAAAGACAGCGCAAGATTACGTAACTCATCCCCAATTTGTACGGGAGTATTTTGACTTGCCGATAAAAAAGTAAAAAAGCCTACAGCCGCTAAGCCAAGTAAAATAAAGCCCAGCTGGCGATCTAATCCTGCAAAAAAACTAAAAAATAGTAATTGGATTTTTTTTATGGGGCTCTTTTCCACTCAGGAACCTCCTTAGGCCATTTGCCATCAATGTAGTAATCCAGGGCTTTCCGTGCGATTGGTGCGGCATGCTGTGCACCAAAGCCTGCATTCTCAACTACCATCGCGATCACAATCGTCGGTTTGTCTGCAGGCGCAAAAGCAATATATAAAGCGTGGTCACGCAAGAACTCTGCAGTAGAGCCATGCTTATACTCTTTTGAGTTCAGACTAAACACCTGTGCCGTTCCAGTCTTGCCTCCGGCAACATATCCTGCGCCCTTAAATGCTGCTGCAGATGTTCCAGAAACATTCACCTCAACCATCGCTTTTTTGATGATCTCAATATTCTCAGCATTCAGGTCAATGCGATAACTTTCTTTTGGAGTAGTGAGCACCCTGTTACGTGTAAAGGGATCCTCAATCGCTTTCACGAGATGAGGTTTCATCACAACGCCATTGTTAGCTAGGTTAGCCATAGCGTGAGAAAGCTGCAAAATAGTAAACGAGTTATAACCCTGACCAATGCCTAAGGAGATCGTTTCACCCTCGTACCATTTCTGCTGCTCTGGTTTTTTGAAAGTATTTTTCTTCCAATCGGTAGACGGCAGTACACCCTTGGATTCACCTTGCAAATCAATCCCGGTGATTTGTCCAAAACCAAGTGGTTTCATAAAGTCGTGCATCATGTTCACGCCCATGTCGCGAGCAAGCAAGTAGTAATAGGTGTCGCAAGACTCAACAATGGATTTCTGCATATCTACTGTGCCATGACCACCCTTCTTATCGTCGCGGAAGGTGTGGTTACCAAAATCAAAATAGCCCGGATCAAAAATCGTTTGTGATGGCGTACGTTTTTTATTCCCTAGAGCAGCTAAAGCCATGAACGGTTTGTAGGTGGAGCCTGGAGGATAAATTCCCTTTAGAGGACGGTTATAGAGTGGCTTTTGTGGAGAGTCATTTAACTCTTTCCAGGTTACTGAATCAATACCCTCAACGAAATCGTTTGGGTTGAAGTTAGGCTTAGAAACGAATGCCAATACATCACCAGTTTCAGGTTCAATAGCTACAAACGCACCACGAAAATTTCCATATAGCTGCTCAACCAAGTATTGCAACTTAATGTCCACCGACAGCACAATGTTTTTACCGGGCACTGATGGCGAGTTAGAAAGTGTTCTTACCGGTTTGCCGCCTGCAGTAATCTCCACTTGATCGTAGCCAGGTACGCCCCGCAAAACAGTTTCATAGCTTTGCTCTAGGCCAATCTTTCCAACGTACTGAATACCGGGCAAAAAGGAGGTTTGAAGAGCATCAGGATCATCTCCCTTTGAGTTCTCAATTTCGGCTTGCATACGCTCTTTATCACGCTGGGAAACTCGACCGATATAGCCAATGAGATGAGAGGCTAGCTCGTTATAGGGATATTCGCGAAAGCTTCTGGCGCGGATATCTACTCCAGGGAAACGGTAGCGATTTGCCATAAATCGAGCGGTTTCTGCCTCATTCAACATGGATCGCAGCGGAAAGGTGCCCATATTGCGAGAATCCTCTAAAGAGCGCTTGAAGTTGCGTCTATCTCGAGGGGAGATATCGATGATTTCAGAGAGCTCGTTAATGAGCTCATCGACATTTCCTTTAAGCTCTTCTGCGTTCACATCTAAGGTGAGGGCGGAGTAGTTTCTGCCAATGACGATGCCATTGCGATCAATGATCAACCCACGATTAGCGGGCGCCGGCACTAATGCAATGCGATTACTTTCTGCAAGTAAGGCATATTTGCCGTGACTGATGAGTTGCAGCCATACCAAGCGAGTCATTAAGATTAAAAAGCAAAACGTAACAAATAAGGTCGCAATGTGGATGCGCTCTTGAAATGAATCGAGATCAGGCTTTTTAAAAGAAACCATACAGCTTCTTAAAGAGGGCGATTGAGATCGACATCAATCGGACGGCGTTGTGGGGCCAACAAAATATTTGTGGCAATTGGCCACAGCAACGCTTCAATCAGCGCTTGAATAGCGCCTGTTAGGGCCCACCAATAAAGCTCTCCGCTCAGCATCCAATGCACCAGTACAGGAAACAAAGAAACTATTAAGAAAATGGGAAGAAGATGCAGTGCTTGCGATAGAACGTTAAGCGAAATGATGCGCCTATGCCAAGAAATGGCAATGTAAGCGACTAGCGAATAACTAAAAGCATGTAAGCCCAATAAGTCTGAGTTATGAACATCCATCATCAGGCCCAAGCCAAACGCCCAGATAACGCTGACATAGCGATGTTGGTGAATATTCCAAAATACGATACTGATGATTAGGAAGTCGGGGACCCAGCCGAAGTTTCCAAACGGTAAAAAATTTAATAACAGCGCACAAAATAAACTGAAGTAAATAAATAACGGACTGACTGGACGCAGGATATAGCCGCTTTGGTTATCAATCATTGCATGCCTCGCGCACGAGTTTGGCGACGACCTGGGTTATTGGTTAAAGGTGTGCCTGAGGCCGACTTATTGTTGAGGACTGGCGCCTTGGCATCAAATTGTGGGTCGTATAAAAAGGCGAGTGCCTGACGATAACGATTGACTGCGGCTACTGGTATGCAAAACACGTTAGAAGAGTTTTTATCAGCGTTACGCTCTATTTTGCTAATGACCGCTACCGCAAAGCCTGGAGGATAAATGCCATCAATTCCAGACGTCAGGAGGATGTCGCCAACTTCTAAATCGCTGGCAACAGGCAAATAACGTAATTCCAGAGGGTTGCCGCGCCCAGCCCCAAAAACAGCTGCGCGCAGGCCATTGCGAGCTACTTGGACGGGAACCGCAAAGTCACGGTCCTCTAAGAGTGATACTTCAGCAGAGCGCTCATATAGACGGACCACCTGGCCAAGAATGCCAGCATCATTGGCAATCGGGTTGCCTAGCTTGATGCCGTCATTGCTGCCGCGATTAATCACAATACGTTGTGAAATGGGGTTGGGCGGATTGAATAGAATTTCTACCGGCAAGGTTTTGAATGACACTTGTTTTTGCAGTGCCATCAACTCGCGTAAATTTTGATTCTCAACCATCAAGAACTCTGATTGATTCGCTAACAAAGACAGCTCTGCTTGGCGAGCTTTCATGACCTGATTTTCTTGATCAAGTGTAGAGCGAGTGGTGAAATATTCTGACGTTACTTCGATGACATTGCGAGGCGCCATCATGATGTACTCAAGAGGACGTAAAACTAAATTTATATTGTTGCGAATTGGGTCGAGCGCTTTAAAGCGAAAATCGATCAGCATCAATGCAATGCTGATCGACAGACAGACAATCAGTTTAAGTAAGGCTGGTATGCCCTGTCTGAAAAGTGGAGGAGCGGTATGTTGCAATGCCCTGATCGACGTGTATGTCGCTTACTCGTGCGAGAACACTCCGCCTAACTTATCCATGCGCTCAAGTGCAATGCCACAACCACGAGCTACGCAAGTTAATGGATCTTCTGGCACGTGAATAGGTAAACCAGTTTCTTCCAACAGGAGACGGTCAAGGTCGCGCAATAAGGCGCCACCGCCTGTTAGCATCATCCCGCGCTCAGCAATATCTGATGCCAACTCAGGTGGAATCTGCTCGAGAGCAGCTTTTACTGCAGTCACGATTTGATTTAATGGGTCAGTCAATGCCTCAAGAATTTCATTACTTGTTACGGTGAAGCTACGTGGAACGCCTTCTGAAAGATTGCGCCCCTTGACTTCCATTTCGCGTACTTCAGCGCCAGGGAAAGCAGAGCCAATGGTTTTCTTAATTAACTCAGCAGTTTGTTCGCCAATCAACATGCCGTAGTTACGTCGAATGTAATTGGTAATCGCTTCGTCAAACTTATCTCCACCAACACGAACAGAGCCTTTGTAAACCATGCCACCTAATGACATCACGCCAACTTCGGTGGTGCCTCCGCCGATATCAACCACCATGGAACCAGCAGCTTCAGAAACTGGCAGACCAGATCCAATGGCGGCTGCCATCGGTTCTTCAATCAGAAATACTTGCGATGCACCAGCGCCCAATGCAGATTCGCGAATCGCGCGACGCTCAACTTGAGTAGATCCGCAAGGAACGCAAATGATGATGCGTGGACTTGGTCTTAAAAGTTTGCTTTCATGCACAAGCTTGATAAATTGCTTGAGCATTTGTTCGGTAATGGTGAAGTCGGCAATCACACCATCTTTCATGGGACGAATTGCTTCAATATTGCCTGGTACGCGACCCAACATTGCTTTCGCCTCTTTTCCGACTGCCAAAATGGTTTTTTTGCCATTTGGTCCGCCTTCTTGACGAATCGCCACAACCGATGGCTCATCGAGGACAATACCCCGGTCACGCATATAAATTAAGGTATTTGCGGTTCCTAGATCGATGGCTAGGTCATTGGAAAAGTAGCTACGGAAAAAACTAAACATGATGTAGTGGGAAAATAGAAGGTGTTAATAAAAATATATAGGAATGATACTCTAGCGCCCCATGAAACTTGATGATGTTCAGCGCATTGCGCACCTTTCCAGGCTTGAGTTAAGCCAGGCAGAAGCTGAGGCAGTTTTGCCTCAATTGCAGGCTATTTTTTCCCTCGTTGAGGAAATGCAGGCTGTCGACACTAGTGGCTTAGAGCCGCTTGCGCACCCTATCTTATTTCTGAGGGAATTGGCACAGCCATTACGTGCTGACCAAGTAACAGAATCAGATCATCGTGCTGAAAACATGCAATCAGCCCCTGCTCAGCATGATGGCTACTTTTTGGTTCCAAAGGTGATTGAATGAGTTGGCACAACACACCTATTGCTTTGATGGCAAAAGCACTTGCTACTAAAGAGGTTTCTAGCATGGAGCTGACCCAGTATTTTTTAGACCGCATTGAGGCTGGAAAACAGTGGAATGCCTATATTGATGTGAATGCTCACTTAAGTTTAGAGCAAGCTAATAAAGCAGACTTGCTGATTTCGTCTGGAAAAGCTGGTAAGTTGACCGGTATCCCTGTTGCGCACAAAGATGTGTTCGTTACTCGTGGCTGGAAGTCGACCGCAGCATCCAAAATCTTGTCTGGATATCAAAGCCCTTTTGATGCCACCGTAGTGGCGAACTTGGGAATTCCGGATGAAAGTAACCCTCATGGCGCAGGCATGGTTTGCTTAGGCAAGACCAATATGGACGAGTTCGCCATGGGCTCTTCCAATGAAAACTCAGCTTATGGCCCAGTACTCAATCCTTGGAACTCTGCGCACGTTGCAGGCGGTTCTTCTGGTGGATCGGCTGCCGCAGTAGCAGCTGGCTTAGCTCCGATTGCTACAGGGACCGATACTGGGGGCTCGATTCGTCAGCCAGCCGCATTTTGTGGCTTAACTGGAATTAAGCCCACTTATGGGCGCGTTTCTCGTTACGGCATGATCGCCTATGCATCATCTTTAGATCAAGCAGGTCCGATGGGCAAAACTGCTGAAGATTGCGCACTACTACTTTCTGCCATGTCTTCGCACGATTCACGCGACTCGACCTCGCTCACAGATTCTGGGGAGGACTACGGTCGCTTTCTGAATCAAGCTTGGCAAGAAGGCAATGCCAATCCTGCAAAACCATTAGAGGGTTTGCGTATTGGTTTGCCAAAAGAATTTTTTGCAGAAGGTTTAGCTGTTGATGTAGCGAAATCTGTGAATGAAGCTGCCAAAACTTTAGCAAGTTTAGGCGCGAAGTTGGTTGAAGTCAGCTTGCCTAAAACCAAACTCTCAATACCGGTTTATTACGTTTTAGCTCCAGCAGAAGCCTCTAGTAATTTGAGTCGCTTTGATGGTGTGCGCTATGGTCATCGCGCTAGCGATTACAAAGATCTTGGTGATATGTATCAGAAGTCCCGCACCGAAGGTTTTGGGCCAGAAGTTAGACGTCGCATCTTGATTGGCACTTACGTTCTTTGTCATGGTTACTACGATGCCTATTACTTACAAGCACAAAAGATTCGTCGCATTATTGCCTCAGATTTTCAGGCGGCATTTAAGGAGTGTGATGTCATCCTTGGGCCCGTAGCACCTGATGTAGCCTGGCGTTTAGGTGAAAAATCAAAAGATCCAGTGCAAATGTATTTAGAAGATATTTATACACTTTCCACTAACTTAGCAGGCTTGCCCGCCATGAGTGCGCCCTGCGGATTTAATGCAAACAATTTACCAATTGGCATGCAGTTGATTGGTAACTATTTTTCTGAAGCACGTTTACTTCAAGTCGCCCATCAATATCAGCAAGCCAGTGATTGGCATTTGCGTCAAGCAAGTGAGGTGGTGTGATGCAATGGGAAGTCGTTATCGGTCTTGAGACCCACGCACAGCTACAAACCCAATCCAAGATTTTTAGTGGCGCAAGTACGCGCTTTGGTGCCCAACCAAACACCCAAGCATGTGCAGTAGATTTGGCGTTACCAGGTGTGTTACCAGTATTAAATCGCCAAGCAGTTGAGCATGCAATCCGTTTTGGATTGGCTGTTGGTGCAAAAATTTCACCGGCCAGTATTTTTGCGCGGAAGAATTATTTCTATCCTGATTTACCTAAGGGCTATCAAATTAGTCAGATGGAAATTCCAGTAGTTGTTGGCGGAAAAGTAGAAATTCTTGTAGGTGATGAAGTTAAGGTAGTTGAACTAACACGCGCCCACATGGAAGAAGATGCTGGCAAATCCGTGCATGAAGAGGGCTTTATTGGTCCCCATGGCGAGCCATCGAGTGGCATCGATTTAAATCGCGCAGGCACTCCACTACTAGAAATTGTGACTGAGCCTGTCATGCGCAGCGCTGCCGAAGCAGTGGCTTACGCAAAAGCGCTCCACACTTTGGTGGTTTGGTTGGGTGTCTGTGATGGCAATATGCAGGAAGGCTCATTCCGCTGTGATGCCAACGTATCAGTTCGTCCTAAAGGACAAGTAGAGTTTGGTACGCGTTGCGAGATTAAGAACTTAAACTCTTTCCGCTTCCTCGAAGAGGCGATTCAATATGAAGTGCGTCGTCAAATAGAATTAATTGAAGATGGTGGCACGGTTATTCAAGAAACGCGCTTGTATGATCCTGATCGCCAAGAGACGCGCAGTATGCGAAGCAAAGAAGATGCGAACGACTATCGCTACTTCCCGGATCCAGATTTATTACCAGTGGTGATTGATGATGCCTGGATCGCTCAGGTGCGAAGCGGTATGCCAGCTTTACCTACGCAGTTACGCGAGCAATGGCAAAGCGAGTATGGCTTGAGTGCTTACGATACGCAATTGCTGACTCAGGATCGCGATACTGCAAAAGTGTTTGAAGACTTATTAGTGATCGTTGGTAAACCTCTCGCAAAAGCAGCAGCCAATTTAATTGCCGGTGAATTTGCTTCGGCTGTAAATCGTGCAGGCATTGCGACTGCAGACGCGCCACTAAAGGCAGAGCACTTAGCGCCATTGCTGACTCGGGTTGCAGATGGCACCATCTCTAATAAGATTGCCAAAGATATTTTTGCAATTTTGTGGGAAGAGGCTGTTGCAGGTAAAGCCATGAGTACCGTTGACCATATTATTGATGCTAAGGGCCTTAAACAAATTAGTGATAGCGGCGCATTAGAGGCCATCATTGATCAAGTGTTGGCCGCTAATCAGAAGTCGGTTGAAGAGTTCCGCTCGGGTAAGGAGAAGGCCTTCAATGCGCTAGTGGGCCAAATTATGAAAGCCTCTCAGGGGAAAGCAAATCCTGGACAGGTCAACGATTTGTTGCGAAAAAAATTAAGTGAAGTAAGTTAATAAAGAGTAAGCCAAGAAAGAGATAGATGAGCGCGATTGATCCTAAGCAAATTGAGCAAGAAGAATTGGTTGCCGAGTGGTTGCGTGCAACACCCGGTTTCTTTGAGCGCTATGCCAATCTCTTTAATGAGATTCGGATTAAACATCCTCATGAGGACCGTACGATCTCTTTACAAGAGCGTCAGATGACCGTATTGCGCACCCAAAATCAAGAGCTCAATCGTCGTCTAAGCGAAATGTTGCACTTTGGTAGTCGTAACGATAAGACGCAACAAAGTTTAGTGGCTTGGTTGTTGCGTTTGATGAAGGCCAATAACAAGGCTGATATTGAAGGCGCTATTACGACGGGCTTGGCTGAAGTCTTTGAGGTGGAATCCGCACAATTGCTTTCGCCCAATTCAGCATTTGGTCCTTGGGTTGATACCCCCTTGTGCGGCTCAGCAAAAGAGTTGGCAGCGGCCAGTGTAGATTTGCTGGCAACGCAAACTACGATAAGTTCAGAGTGGCAAAGTATGGTGGCAATCGGCTTACCGCTGGGCAGGAGCATTGGGGTAAGCCAATCTCCCGCAGTACTGCTGTTAGCCAGCTATGATGAAACACGATTTACTGCAGACATGGGCGCTTTCTATTTGCGTCAAATTGCAGAACTCACTGCTGCAGCTTTGGATCGCATCCAGGCTTATGAAGCTAAAGCTGACTGAACTCCACCCCCTCATGCAAGAGTATTTGCATGAGTTACATGTGTTGCGGCAACTTTCTCAACATACCTTAAAAGCGTATGGCATGGATCTCAGCGATCTGCAAAATTTTGCCCTTGAAGATTCTGTTGATTTATTAAAAGTGAGTAATGCTCATATTCGTCGCTGGGCTGGTCGTTTGCATTCCAAAGAAAAGTCTTCTAGAAGTATTGCTCGTGCTCTGTCAGCATGGCGTGGTTGGTATGACTGGTTGACTGAAAAAGATACGCGGCGTGATGCACGTGCGGGCAAAGTGGCTAGCAATTTAATCGCAAATCCCGTTGATGATGTAAAGGCGCCTAAGCGTTTGAAGTCTTTACCCAAGGCCTTATCAGTTGAGCAAGCGCTTGCACTGGTAAATCAAGCCGTCAAAGAAGCAGACGAGAAAAAAGATCTGGAGTCTGTCAGAGATGCCGCCATCATTGATTTGCTGTATTCCTCTGGCTTGCGGCTATCAGAATTATTGGGTATCGATGTGATGCCAAGCAAAGATCGTCAGCATGAGTCTGCCGGCTGGCTAGATTGGGATGCTGCTGAAGTCACAGTTTTAGGTAAAGGTGGAAAAAGGCGTTCTGTGCCAGTGGGTTCGCCTGCAATGAAGTCTCTACTTTCTTGGCGAGAGCTACGTGATGCCGGTTCTTATCCCGAGCAATCGATTGCCTTATTTTTATCTGCGACTGGTAAGCGTTTATCGCCACGCACGGTGCAAGCGCGCCTGCGTATGCTAGCGATGCGGGCTGGGCTGCCAACTCATGTGCATCCTCACATGATGCGCCACAGTTTTGCAAGTCATGTTTTGCAATCCTCGCAGGATTTGCGTGCCGTGCAAGAAATGCTTGGGCATGCCAGCATCGCTAGCACTCAGATTTATACCTCTTTAGATTTCCAACACCTAGCTCAGGCATACGATAAAGCGCATCCTCGCGCAAAGGCTGGTAAAGGCTGAGGAACTCGGTAATATAGTGGGTTTCCCACTTTGGGAAAGCATTACATCTCGATTTTGATTGGATCATTCATGGCATTAATTCCAGTAACCATATTGACGGGCTTTTTGGGAAGCGGCAAAACCACTTTGTTGAAACACATCCTCACTGAAGATCACGGCAAAAAAATTGCAGTGATTGAGAATGAATTCGGCGAAGAGAATATTGACAATGACATCTTGGTTCAAGATCACGAAGAGAATATTGTGCAAATGAGCAATGGTTGTATTTGCTGCACGATTCGTGGCGATCTTGTTGAGGCCCTCAATGCGCTATGGGAGCAGCGTAAAGATAAGAAGATTAGTTTTGACCGGGTTGTGATTGAAACCACGGGCGTCGCTAATCCAGGCCCTGTCGCGCAAACCTTCTTTATGGATGACGATGTTGCTAACCACTATGTACTCGACGCAGTCGTTACTTTGGTAGACGCTAAGCATGGCCAGCAGCAACTGACCGAACATGAAGAGGCTCAGCGCCAGGTAGGCTTTGCAGATCAGATCTTTATTACTAAGACAGACTTGGTTTCTCCTGCTGAAGTAGAGGCCCTGCGCGGTCGCTTAATGCATATGAATCCTAGAGCCCCAATCAGTGCTATTTCCAAGGGCGTAGTGCCTTTGAATGCCGTCTTAGATCTCAAGGGCTTCAATCTCAATGCCAAGCTGAATATTGACCCCCATTTCTTAGAGCAGGATGATCACGACCATGCCGATTGCGGACATGACCACTCCCATGACCACGATCACAGTACCTGTGGCCACGACCATAGTCATGACCATCACCACCATGGCCATGCCGGCCACACAGATCGCATCCAATCCTTTGTTTTTCGTAGTGATAAACCCTTTGATCACCAAAAGCTAGAAGACTTCCTTGGAGGCATTTTGGAGGTGTTTGGTGAAAAGATGCTGCGTTATAAAGGCGTGCTTTATGTAAAGGGCAGCAATCGAAAAGTAGTGTTCCAGGGCGTTCATCAGATGATGGGCAGCGATTTGGCTGGTCCTTGGGGTGCTGAGCCTAAACAAACCCGGATGGTCTTCATAGGCATTGATTTACCTAAGGACGTTCTATTGGCTGGGCTTGAGGGATGTTTGGTCTAGAAAGATTCGGGTACAATCCGCCGCCATGGTCAAGATTGGTAAATATTCAAGAATATTGATTGAAGGACTGTAAAAGTTTGGCAGAATGAGGCAATAATGCTTCAAATCTAGGAAAGAATGAGATGACGGTAAAAACAGCAACAAAACCTGCAAGCGCTACAAAAGCGAGCAGCAAAGCTACTAGCGCTAAAGCAGTCAAGGGCGCACCTTTAACAGAAGCAGAATTGCTCAAGATGTCCGACAAGGACTACATGAGCGCTGCCCAGTTAGATTTTTTCCGTCAAAAATTGCTTACGCTCAAAGAAGACATTTTAAAAAATGCATCTGAAACCACTGAGCACTTGCGTGAGAATATTCTGGTTCCTGATCCAGCTGATCGCGCGACTATCGAAGAAGAGCATGCCTTGGAATTACGCACCCGTGATCGTGAGCGCAAATTGTTGAAAAAAGTAGAACAAGCGCTTGGACGCATTGAGTCTGGCGACTATGGTTGGTGCGAAGAAACGGGGGAGCCAATCGGCTTGAACCGTTTAATTGCAAGGCCTACAGCCAATTTATCTCTTGAGGCTCAAGAGCGTCGCGAACTCCGTCAAAAATTATTTGGCGAATAAATCCTATTTGTAATGACTAAGCATTTACCTGCTCTAAGCGATATCCCGCCTTTATTAAAGGCGGAGATTCTTGCCGAAGCGCTGCCATACATTCGTCAGTATCACGGCAAGACGATCGTAATTAAGTATGGTGGCAATGCTATGGTTGAGGAGCGTCTTAAAGAAAGTTTTGCCCGCGACGTTATTTTGTTGAAGTTAGTCGGCATGAATCCTGTGGTGGTTCATGGTGGCGGGCCGCAAATTGATGAAGCATTGAAGAAAATTGGTAAAGCAGGAACCTTTATCCAAGGTATGCGTGTCACAGACGAAGAAACGATGGAAGTCGTGGAATGGGTTCTTGGTGGCGAGGTTCAGCAAGATATCGTGATGCTGATTAATCACTTTGGTGGACAAGCGGTTGGCTTGACTGGCAAAGATGGTGGACTCATCCATGCCAAGAAAATGATGATTCCAAGTGAAACAGAGCCAGGTAAAAAAGTGGACATCGGTTTTGTGGGTGAGATTGAGGCGATTAATCCAGCAGTAGTGAAGGCTTTGCAGGACGATGCTTTCATTCCGGTGATTTCGCCGATTGGCTTTAGTGCAGAAGGTCAAGCTTTCAACATTAATGCAGATTTAGTGGCTGGCAAGATGGCTGAAATCCTTCATGCAGAGAAGTTGGTCATGATGACTAATATTCCTGGTGTCATGGATAAGAGTGGCAAGTTATTAACCGATTTAACCGCACGAGAAATTGATGCCTTATTTGCTGATGGCACGATCTCTGGGGGTATGTTGCCAAAGATTTCTTCCGCTTTAGATGCAGCTAAAAGTGGCGTGAACTCAGTACACATCATTGATGGCCGAATTGAGCATTCTTTGTTATTAGAAATTCTGACTGAACAAGCGTTCGGTACGATGATTCGTTCTAGATAAGTACATAGCCATGCGTGAATCTCTAGAGCCAGCCGATATCGACAGCAATCATACTGACGCTGGTAAAACACGCAAGCGACCACGTCCTGGCGAGCGTCGTCTACAGATTCTTCAAGTCCTTGCAGAAATGTTGCAAAACCCGCGGGGTGAGCGCGTAACGACTGCTGCTTTAGCTGCCAAGATAGAGGTTTCTGAGGCGGCTCTGTACCGCCATTTTGCGAGTAAAGCGCAGATGTTTGAAGGCTTGATTTCTTTCATTGAGCAGACTGTTTTTGGTTTGATCAATCAGATCAATCAAAAAGAAGAATCTGGACTTGCTCAAGCGCGTGGTATTTTGCAAATGCTCTTATTCTTTGCTGAAAAAAATCCTGGAATGACTCGTGTTTTATTGGGCGATGCTTTATTGCAAGAAGATGATCGACTGCAAGAGCGCATTACTCAAGTGCTAGATCGCGTAGAAGCATCGCTAAAGCAATCCTTGCGTATTGCCCAAACCCAGGGCGGTACATGGGCTCAACTAGGCCAGGAAGAAGTGAGCATTCGTGCTGCGATGTTGATGAGTTTTGTTTTAGGTCGTTGGCATCGATTTGCCCGTAGCGGCTTTAAGAAATTGCCAACGGATGCGTCTGATGTTAGTTTGCGCCTGCTCTTGTCAGAATGAGCGAGCTATACCTCTCTAGAAACACCATTCATTTTGCCGAGCCCCTGCCTTTGCAGAGTGGTGCCTTATTGTCTGGCTATGACTTAGTTATTGAGACCTACGGCAAGCTTAATGCTGATAAAACTAATGCAGTATTAATTTGCCATGCGCTCAATGCATCCCATCATGTAGCGGGACCAAGTCCTGACGATCCTAAGGATATTGGTTGGTGGGATAACATGATTGGCCCCGGCAAGCCGGTTGATACAAATCATTTTTTTGTAATTGGTGTCAATAATTTAGGCTCCTGCTTTGGCTCTACCGGTCCCATGAGTATTAATCCAGCTACTGGTAAACCTTATGGTGCAGATTTTCCAGTAGTCACTGTTGAGGATTGGGTAAACACCCAGGCGCGTTTGGCAGACAAGTTGGGTATTCGAAAGTTTGCCGCAGTCATGGGCGGAAGTTTGGGCGGGATGCAGGCGATGGCTTGGGCCATTCAATTTCCTAAGCGTCTTGAGCACTGCGTTGTGATTGCTTCGACTCCAAAGTTAAGCGCTCAGAACATTGCGTTTAATGAGGTGGCACGAAATGCGATTCTGTCTGATCCCGATTTTCATGGTGGTAATTATTACGAGCACGGTGTCGTGCCCAAGCGGGGCTTGCGTTTAGCGCGGATGGTTGGTCACATCACTTATTTATCTGATGATGACATGGCCGAGAAATTTGGGCGTGAGTTACAGCGCCCTCATGGGGAATCAAACGACTATCGCTTTAGTTTTGATGTTGAGTTTGAGGTTGAAAGTTATTTGCGTCATCAGGGGGATAAGTTTTCTACCTACTTTGATGCCAATACCTATTTGTTGATCACGCGTGCTTTAGATTATTTTGATCCTTCGCGTCGCTACGATGGCAGTTTGAATCGCGCCTTAGCCGAAGTGCAAGCCAAATTTTTGGTAGTGAGTTTTTCTACCGATTGGCGCTTTCCGCCCAATCGTAGTCGCGAGATTGTTCAATCTCTCTTAAGCAATAAGAGCGAAGTGACCTATGCCGAGATTGATGCACCTCATGGCCATGATGCCTTCCTGTTAGATGATCAGCGATATCACAATTTGGTGAGAGCTTATTTCAAGCAAATGCGTGAGGTTCAATCATGACCATGAATCAGCGTACCGATTTTGCTGCTATAGCCAATTGGATTGCGCCTAATAGCCAGGTGCTTGACTTAGGTTGTGGTGACGGTAGTTTCTTAGAGTTTTTGCAGAAGCAAAAACCGGTTCATGCTTATGGTGTAGAGATTGATGATGCACGCGTATTATCTTGCGTGCAAAAAGGTTTAAACGTTATTCAACAAGACTTAGAGGGCGGTTTGGCGCTCTTTGAAGATAACAGCTTTGATACGGTCGTGTTGTCACAGACAGTGCAAACCATTCATCAAACGGAAAAGATTTTGCGTGAAGTGGTACGTGTCGGTAAAGAATCAATTGTGTCATTTCCGAATTTTGCCCATTGGTCGCATCGCTTGGCAGTTGGCTTGGGCCGTATGCCTGTTTCTAAGAGCTTGCCTTACCAGTGGTACAACACTCCGAACGTACGGGTGTTAACTGTAGCTGACTTTGAAAAGTTAGCCTCTAGTATTGGTCTCAAAGTGATTGATCAATGCATTTTGCATGACGGTCGACAAGTGACTCTAATGCCAAATTTATTCGGCAGCTTGGCTTTATTTCGTGTCAGCCGTGCATAGGGTAATAATCCCAAGGTGTTAAGTGCAGTTCAATCTTGGCTAAAGGATTTTCGGGTATACCTCGAATGGCCATGTTTGCGAATGCTGTTTCTGGGCTTCTCCGCTGGCTTGCCTCTTTTACTGATTCTAGGAACTTTAAGTTTTTGGTTGCGTGAAGCAGGCATTGATCGCAGCACGATTGGATATCTCACTTGGGTTGGCTTGATCTACGCATTCAAATGGGTTTGGGCGCCATTAGTGGATCGTGTGCAAATTCCTTTTTTGACTAAGTTGCTGGGGCGCAGAAGAAGTTGGTTGCTTTTTGCGCAAGCGCTCATTATTTTGGGTCTTGTAGGAATGTCTTCTTTAGATCCCAGGCTGGCGCTGAACTCCATTGTTTGGTGCGCACTGCTCGTGGCATTTGGTTCGGCGACTCAAGATATTGCTTTAGATGCTTTCCGCATTGAATCAGCTAATAGTGATCATCAAGCCGCCTTGGCGGCTACTTACCAAACAGGCTATCGACTGGCGTTGATTTGGGCGGGTGCGGGCGTATTGTGGCTCGCTGCAAGAGCTGAAACAGGCAGTGGTTATGACGCTAGTGCCTGGCAATTCGCTTATCTTTGTATGGCCGCCTCCATTGGTGTTGGCGTATTCACTACGCTATTAAGTACTGAGCCAGCACGCTATGAATTAGCCAAAGCGCGTAATGCTAAAGCATGGCTTTATCAAACCTTGATAGAACCTTTTGCAGAATTCATCACCCGCTATCGTTGGCATGCGATTTTGATTTTGTCACTCATCGCAATCTATCGTATTAGCGATGTCGTAATGGGCATTATGGCTAATCCATTTTATGTCGATATGGGCTATACCAAAGATGAAGTAGCGGCAGTCAGTAAAGTGTTTGGTGTCGTGATGACTTTAGTTGGTGCATTTGTAGGTGGCGTCCTCACTCTGCGATTTGGCGTCTTACGAATTTTGTTTTTAGGGGCAGTACTGTCTGCCGTAAGCAATTTACTGTTTGCTTGGCTTGCCACCCAAGGCCATGATTTACATGGTTTGATTTGGGTAATCTCGGCTGATAACTTAAGCTCGGGTATTGCTAGCGCTGCCTTTATTGCTTTCTTATCATCGCTGACAAATATTCGTTATTCAGCTACTCAATACGCACTCTTTAGTTCGATGATGTTGTTGCTGCCTAAATGGCTTGCAGGCTTCTCGGGTGTATTTGTTGACAGCTTCGGGTACCAGGCTTTTTTCTATGGCACTGCGATCATTGGTGCCCCTGTCCTCATTCTGATTTGGGCAACGATTCACTTTAAGGTTGTGCAGATTAAAAAAGATGGGGAGTAATTTTCTTCTTTTTAATACTTAAAGCTTCCAGTCATAGTCGACCGTCAGCGGGGCGTGATCTGAAAAGCGCTCATCTTTATAGACTGCTGTTTTCTTGGCAGTAGTAGCAATGCCTGGTGTGCTGATCTGATAGTCAATGCGCCACCCCACATTTTTAGCATAGGCTTGACCGCGGTTACTCCACCAGGTGTAGCAAGACTCTCCGGTTTTGGGTTCTAGTTTGCGATACACATCTACATAACCGATCTTGTCAAAGAGATTAGTGAGCCACGCTCGCTCCTCTGGAAGGAAGCCAGAATTTTTAACATTACCTTTCCAGTTTTTTAAATCGATCTCGTGATGTGCAATATTGACGTCGCCGCAGAGTACGATTTCTCTCCCGGATTTTTTGAGTTTAATAAGGTAAGGTAAGAAGCTATCGAGGTAACGATATTTGGCTTCTTGACGCTCGGGAGAGCTTGAGCCTGATGGCATATAAACCGAGATTACTGATAACCCCTTGTATCTGGCTTCTACGTAACGCCCTTCAGCATCAAACTCATCATTGCCATAGCCGTAGAGAACCTCATCAGGCTTATGAGGCGTATAGATGCCGCAGCCACTATAGCCTTTCTTCTCGGCATGATGAAAGAAGCCATGCATGCCGTCAGGATTGAGGATGGCATCTTCTAGATCATCTTTCTGAGCCTTGAGCTCTTGCATGCAAATGAAATCTGCTTTTTGCTTCATAGCCCATGGTAGAAAGCCTTTTTTGACTGCAGAACGGATACCGTTGAGGTTCGCGGAAATGATGCGTAACATGTAGTCCTATGAGCTCAAATAATTCAAATCAAGATAACTTTATTCGTTTTGCCTTGGAGGCAAAGGTTTTGTCCTTCGGAGAGTTTAAAACTAAAGCCGGTAGACTCTCGCCTTATTTCTTTAACGCGGGCGGATTTGATGACGGTACTCGCTTAGGCGCCTTGGGTCGTTATTACGCTAAGGCCCTGCAAGAATCCAAACTTCCATTTGACATGCTCTATGGCCCTGCCTACAAAGGCATTACTTTGGCAGCCGCTACTGCAATTGCTTTGGCTGACGACGGGATTAATGTGCCTTATGCCTATAACCGCAAAGAAGCCAAAGATCATGGTGAGGGTGGGGTATTGGTGGGTGCGCCAGTGAAAGGCAGGGTCGTGATTGTTGATGATGTTATTTCTGCAGGCACCTCTGTCAGAGAGTCCGTAGAGCTTATTCGCAAAGCAGGAGCGGAACCTGCGGCCGTCTTGATTGCCTTAGACCGTATGGAAAGATCCGGAACTGCAACAGAGCTTGGCGATCAGTCGGCGGTGCAAGCGGTTGAGCAAGAATTTAACTTGCCAGTCATTTCAATTGCGAACTTGACTGGCTTAATGTCTTTCTTAACTGCTTCAAGCGATGCTCAGTTAACAAATTATTTGCCGGCAGTAAAAGCCTATCGCGAAAAATACGGCATCTAAGAAAACAGAAAGCTAGCTTAGATTTCTGTTTCACCTTCAAATACGGTAACAGCTGGTCCAGTCATGATGACGGGCTGAGTAATGTTATTGACGATCCCGCCCCAGGCAATTTGAAGATCGCCACCGCGGGTATGAACCTTCACTGGCGAGTCTAATAAACCCCTGCGAATGCCCGAAACTACAGCTGCGCAAGCACCAGTACCGCAGGCCAAAGTTTCTCCTGCACCACGTTCGTATACGCGTAATTTAATTTCATTGCGATTAACAGCCTGCATGTAGCCCACATTTACCTTTTTTGGAAACGCAGGGTGTTTTTCAATTTCGGGCCCTTCTTCAAGAACAGGTGCGCTACCAATATCACTTACGACTTGTACGGCATGGGGATTGCCCATAGATACAACACCAACAAAACTATCGTGTGTTGCAGGGTGATCTAGGGGAAGGGCATAAAGCGTTTCATGAAACTCTTGCATGCTTGCTAAACCGTTGGTATCAAATGGGATTTGGCTAGGCTCAAAAATTGGTGCACCCATATCTACCTCAACCTGCCCATCTGGATAAGATTTAAGCGAGAGAATAGTGTGTGCAACTTCGACACGTAAAGGATTTTTAGTGGATAAGCCTTGATCTAATACGAAGCGCACAAAACAACGCGAGCCATTGCCGCATTGCTCTACTTCGCCACCGTCTGCATTAAAAATCCGATATTTAAAATCCGCATCGGGTCTGGTAGCTTTTTCCACCAAGAGAATTTGATCAGCACCAATGCCAAATTGACGATGGGCTAGTGATTGCCACTGCTCGCATGTGATGCCGCTGAGGTCTTGATCGATGCCATTGAGCACGATAAAGTCATTACCAGCACCATGCATTTTGGTGAAGCGAAGTTTGCGTCCAGTGTTGGCTTGATGGGTGCTCAAAATATCTCTTTAATCGTAAAGGCTAGCCTCACCAGGAGGGCGATGCTTAAAGCGTTTATGAACCCAATAGTACTCTGCTGGTCTTTCTCGAACAAGTTCTTCAATATATAGATTAAGACGAGCTGTATCTTTTTCTACATCATCGCTTGGAAAGTTGGGCAAAGGTTCACTGATATTGCAGGTATAGCCTTTGCGATCTTGATTTAGCGTAGTGGTCATTAAACACACCTCGGCTCCGCTCAACCTGGCAAGGCGTGATACGGAAGTGATAGTGTTGGCTTGAATACCGAAGAAAGGGACAAAGACTGAGTCTCTTGGCCCCAAATCAATATCAGGAGCAATAAAAATAAAATTACCTGTCTGAATTTCACGAATGAGATCGCGCAGTCGACTTTGTCTTTCAATCGATTTGCCACCAAAGCGATTTCTCCATTCAATCATTTTTTGATTGAAGAAAGGGTTCTTCATATTTTGGTAGAGGCCTGCACCCCTTGGCCAATCATGCTGGTTAGCCAGTACAGAGAGCGCCATAAAACCACCCTCAAGGCCAACAAAGTGGGGGTTGATGAGTAGGCGTGGCTTGCGATCACCCAAGGTAATGGTAGAATTTATCGTGACGATATCGGTGATTTGATTGCCGCTGCCAAGCCAAATTCGGCTTCTCTCCAATACGCTGCGACCAAATAATTTCCAGTGCTCCAGCGCAAGTTGATCAATTTCCACTTCGCTCAGATTGGGAAAACACAGTCGCAAATTCGTTTTAACAACCTGGGCGCGACTATTGGGTATATGGGCTGCCAACCAACCAAGTCCATAGCCCACATAAATCGTGATGGTGTATGGCAGAAAGGCAAATAAGCGCAATAAGCTAAGCGCTAAGAAATTGAAGAGGTTGGATAACCAGGTCATCTCAAAAATAATAAATTGATTAAACGCTGGGCGGCAATTCTGCACCGGCTGGATGCTTATAGCGGTTGTAAGACCAAATAAATTGTTCTGGTGCAACCAAAATCGCGTTTTCAATCGAAGTGTTTAATTCTTTGACCGCAATATTGGCATCGTCTGAAAACGGATCTAAACGTTTGGCGTCAATCGTCCATCCTTTGCCCAGCGAGTTTCTTCTGGCTGTAAACATGACTGCAGGAGTGTTGTGGCGATTCGCAAGACGAATTGGCAAGGTGGTTGTGTAGGCAGGACGTTCAAAAAAATGAGCCCAAATGCCATCACCGCCGCTTGGTACCTGATCGGGAAGGATGGCGATTGCCTCTCCTTTGGAAAGCGCCCGCGTCATTTGGCGGACGCCGTTGAGATTAGTTGGGACAAAATGCATGTTAGGGAAGGCGCGACCTGCCTCAACAACTTCATTAAGCCATTCTTGGCGAGATGGGCGGTACATGATGGTTGCTGGGTAATGGTTTGCAAGATAGCGAGGAATGATTTCAAAGCCACCTAGATGTGGACAGAGAATGATCATGCCCTTACCTTCAGACATGGCATCCTGTACGACATTCCAGTTGTGCACGGCGGTGATTGCTAATGCTTTTTTGGGATTGCGCCAGATCCACAGGCTATCTGAAAACAGCATGCCCGATGCGCGCACTGCTTCCCAGAGTTTGAAAGGGAGTTTGCGAGCATTCACTACAGCTTCGTATTGAGGCTTAAATAATGAGCGATATTGTTTTGAGCCCAAATAAGCCAAAAGACCCAAAATTGCGCCAAATACCTGCACTACTGCTAGGGGCAGCACAGAGATGATGTTGAGACCGAAATTCAAAAGGATTTTTCGCACCCTCCAATGATATTCAATGCGGCTGTAGAGACCAAATTTAAGTGCCTCTTGATGGATTACACCCTTTTCAGATAGAATTACGTTATCGCCGAGTTAAGACAACTTGCAGGGCGATTCAAAAATTCTGCTAAAGCGTCGCCGTTGTAGTTCCTGGCACGTCGAGTTGTCCTACAGATCGTGTTAATTTTTAAAGGAATATGCAATGGCAAATGATTACTTCTTCACCTCAGAATCTGTTTCTGAAGGCCACCCCGATAAAGTAGCAGACCAAATTTCTGATTCGATTTTGGATGCCATTTTGGCCCAAGATCCAACAGCACGCGTCGCCGCTGAAACTTTGTGTAATACCGGCTTAGTAGTGCTTGCTGGTGAAATTACTACTAACGCTAACGTTGACTACATTCAAGTGGCTCGCAATACTTTGCGTGAAATTGGCTACGACAATACCGCCTACGGCATTGATTACAAAGGATGCGCTGTATTAGTTGCTTATGACAAGCAAAGTCCAGATATTGCGCAAGGCGTTGATAAGGCACATGATGATGGTTTAGATCAAGGCGCTGGCGATCAAGGCTTAATGTTTGGTTATGCTTGTGATGAGACGGCTGAGCTTATGCCTTTGCCAATTCACTTATCACACCGTTTGGTTGAGCGTCAATCTCAATTGCGTCGTGATGGCCGTTTGACATGGTTGCGCCCAGATGCCAAGTCACAAGTGACATTACGTTATGTGGACGGTAAGCCTGACTCAATTGATACGGTTGTACTGTCTACTCAGCATGATGAAGATATTTCTCTTGAAAAATTGCGTGAAGCAGTCATCGAAGAAATCATCAAACCAGTATTGCCAAAGCATTTGATCAAAGGCGCGATTAATTTCTTGGTCAATCCTACTGGCCGTTTCGTTATTGGTGGCCCACAAGGCGATTGCGGTTTAACTGGTCGCAAAATTATTGTGGATACCTACGGCGGTGCAGCCCCTCACGGTGGTGGCGCATTCTCTGGTAAAGATCCATCTAAGGTTGATCGCTCTGCGGCCTATGCCGGTCGTTATGTGGCTAAGAACGTCGTTGCTGCCGGTTTAGCAAGCAAGTGTTTGATCCAGATCTCTTACGCTATTGGCGTTGCAAAACCAACTTCAGTGATGGTGAGTACTTATGGCACTGGCAAGATCTCTGATGAGAAGATTGCGCAATTAGTATCTGAGCACTTTGATTTGCGTCCAAAAGGGATTGTGAAAATGCTGAACCTCTTGCGCCCAATCTATCGCAAGACGGCTGCTTACGGCCACTTTGGTCGTGAAGAGCCGGAATTTACTTGGGAACAGACTGATAAGGCCACTGCATTACGTGCTGCTGCAGGTCTATAAGTACTAAAGCTACTTAGAAAGCCTTCAAAAGCAGTTTATAGATGGATTGAGGCGAAATATGGAGAAATTGATTACAATTTCTCCATACCTTCAAGGAGCGTTGCAAGGAATGTTGAGATCCAGCATTTCCCCAGGCTTGGAGGGAGTAAGTTCTAGGGCAACCTCCAGAATTTGCTTATTGCAACTGCGCTCGCTAACCCATGATTCAACGGCTAGCGAGTTTGCACTCCAGCATTGGATCGTTTTTAGCTGGAGCATTGATGAATACCGTTTCTGATTTAAATAATTTTGTTGCCACCCGTTGCGCAATTGCCGATATTTCTTTAGCTGACTTTGGCCGTAAAGAAATTGCGATTGCTGAAACTGAAATGCCTGGCTTGATCGCTATTCGTGATGAGTTTTCAGCGCAACAGCCATTACGCGGTGCCCGTATCACTGGTTCATTGCACATGACCATTCAAACCGCAGTATTGATTGAGACCCTAGAGGCTCTCGGAGCCCAAGTTCAATGGGCTTCTTGCAATATTTTCTCAACACAAGATCATGCTGCAGCTGCAATTGCTGCCAATGGCACGCCAGTCTATGCCATTAAGGGTGAGACCCTTGAGCAATATTGGGATTTCACCCATCGTATTTTTGAATGGGCTGACGGCGGTTATACCAATATGATTTTGGATGACGGTGGCGATGCGACTTTGTTATTGCACCTCGGCGCACGTGCTGAAAAAGATCAAGCTTGCTTGAATCACCCCACTAGCGAAGAAGAAACCATTTTGTTCTCTGCCATCAAGAAAAAATTGGCACAAGATCCAACTTGGTATTCCACGCGCTTGGAAAAAGTAAAGGGCGTTACAGAAGAGACGACTACAGGTGTACATCGGCTGTATCAAATGTTTGCTAAGGGCGATTTGAAATTCCCTGCAATCAACGTGAACGACTCCGTTACCAAGAGCAAGTTCGACAACCTCTATGGTTGCCGCGAGTCTTTAGTTGATGCGATCAAGCGTGCTACCGACGTCATGGTTGCCGGTAAGGTTGCAGTAGTTTGTGGTTATGGCGATGTGGGCAAAGGTTCGGCCCAAGCATTGCGTGCTTTGTCTGCTCAAGTTTGGGTTACCGAAGTGGATCCGATTTGTGCATTACAAGCAGCTATGGAAGGCTATCGTGTTGTGACCATGGATTACGCTGCTGACAAAGCAGATATCTTTGTTTCTGCAACAGGTAACTACCATGTGATTACACATGACCATATGGTGAAGATGAAGAATCAAGCGATCGTTTGTAACATTGGCCACTTTGATAACGAGATCGACGTTGCCGGCATCGAAAAATACAAATGGGAAGAGATCAAGCCACAAGTTGACCATGTGATTTTCCCGGCTGCCAATGGCCAACCTGAAAAGCGCATCATCATTTTGGCCAAGGGCCGTTTGGTAAATCTAGGTTGCGGCACAGGACATCCCTCTTATGTCATGAGCTCATCATTTGCAAACCAAGTGATCGCGCAAATCGAATTGTGGAATGCGGTAGGTACAGATAAATACCCAATCGGTGTATATACATTGCCTAAGCATTTGGATGAGAAGGTTGCACGTTTACAGCTCAAGACTCTCAATGCAGAGTTAACGGTGTTGTCTGATCAGCAGGCTTCCTACATTGGTGTAACGAAGGAAGGCCCATTTAAGGCTGACCACTATCGTTATTAATCCATTCATTTAATAGATACCTAGGCCCAAGATCATGGAATTAAGCGTCGAGTTCTTTCCTCCAAAAACACCTGAAGGTGAGAATAAGTTGCGCCTTGTGCGTGAGCGCTTCAGCGAAACACTCAAGCCAGCGTTTTATTCTGTGACTTTTGGTGCCGGTGGTTCTACTCAGTCTGGCACATTAAAAGTAGTGGGCGATATTCATGCTGCAGGCGCTGCAGTGGCTCCCCACTTATCTTGTGTTGGCAGCTCACGTGATAGTGTGAGAGAAATGCTCAAGCAGTATCAAGCTTTAGGGATTAAACGAATTGTTGCTTTACGTGGTGACTTACCATCTGGCATGGGCCAGTATGGTGAGTTTCATCATGCCAATGAATTAGTTGAATTTATTCGTGCGGAAACAGGTGATTGGTTTCATATTGATGTGGCAGCCTATCCAGAGACTCATCCACAGGCAAAGTCGCCTGCAAGCGATGTAGATTTCTTTGTGCAAAAAATGAAGGCAGGGGCTAATGCTGCCGTAACGCAGTATTTTTATAACAGTGATGCCTACTTCCGTTTTGTCGATGAGGCTTATGACTTAGGTGTTACGCAGCCCATTATTGCCGGCATCATGCCGATTACGAATAGTACGCAGTTACTACGTTTTTCAGACGCCTGTGGTGCTGAGATTCCACGTTGGATTCGCTTGCGCCTCCAGTCATATGGCGATGACATTGCATCTATACGTGCGTTTGGTGAACAGGTGGTGACGGATCTGTGTGACCAGCTTCTGACCGCTGGCGCACCAGGCTTACATTTCTATTCTTTGAATCAAGCAGATGCAGTTTTAGCAATCGCCGACAACCTCGATCTAACGAAGTAAGCCTGACTCAGTCAGTAGCATGTCCAAAGGCTCATCGTGTGTTTGAGCCGCCCACTGGGTATCATCCAGTTTTTGCCAATCAAATCCAATCCCAATACAAATGAGCTTGGGATTGTTTTCTCTCAAGTTCGCAAGGGTTCGATCAAAATAGCCGCCGCCATAACCTAGACGCCAGTAATGCGTTTTACCGTTTGCTGTTGAGCTTGACCAGCCAACACAAGGAATCAGGATGCAGTCCGGGCTGCTAGCAGGCCTATCTGAGTTATTCGGGTCAGGTTCTGGCACACCATGTTTGCTTGGGATTAGGTTGTCACCATCCCTCCATTCATAAAAATCGAGATGCTTATCAGGCCGAGCAAAAGGCAGTGTGAGTAGACGTCCGGATGCGTTTTTAGACCAAGCAATTAAGGTAGGACGCAAATCCAATTCATCCTGAATGGGCCAATAGAGCGCAATCGAGCGCAGGGATGCGCCATCCGATTCTAAAAATGCGTTTAGCTTACTCAGTAGGGGTTCTGTGGCATGGGTATAGTTTGCCCCCGCCGCAAATTCTTTGCGTTGCTTTAACAATTCTTGGCGAAGAGTTTTTGGTGAATTACCGTGCATATCGACCATTATCAGGCGAAAATCAATAGATGTAGTAATCAAGTGAGCGTAACAAAATGCCTCATCCATCGATATAGGGTTAGATGTTGAAAAAGAAGTTAAAAATTCGCATATGCCAACAATGGGCCAAGATTCTGATTTTGGGCCTAGTCTTCAATGCGCCCCAAGCATTTGCAGAGAAATTGAAAAAGCCAGTTCTACCTAAATCCTATGAGAGTAAGGCCGCCCCAGCTGAAATTACTGACGCCGATAGGATGTTTATCGACTTACGTGAGGCAGCCAGAAAAAATGATGTGTTTCGTACGCAGCAGTTGTCAGCCAATTTAGCCAACTATCCTTTTGATGACTATGTAGCTTATTTCCGTATCAAGCCTCAGTTGTTTGATAGCGCTGGAGGGCCACGAAATGATTACAGTGCCGATACTCAGGTAGTTGCGTTCTTAAATCAATATCAAGGCACTGCTTTAGCAGATCGTATGCGCAATGATTGGCTACTGGTGCTGGGTAAGCGCAAAGACTGGGCGCGATTTGATGCTGAGTACGCCAAGTTTGTTTTAGATGACGATACTCAAGTGAAATGCTATTCCTTGTTATCCAAGCTTTCGCAAGGTGAGAACCCAACAAAATTAGCAATTGATTCACGGGCAATCTTGTTGGACCCCAGTTACTTCGGTCAAGCCTGCCAAGAGTTAGTGCCTTCACTAGTAGCGGCAGGCGGTATGACGCCAAATGAGGCAAAGGCGATTGGTCGTGCTGCCAGCGAAAGAGGTTTTGACACCATGGCGAAACGTCTTGGTGGTGATGATCCTATTGGCGAGATTGTCAGGGCGGCTAAAGCCGATCCATCAAAAGCCTATCGAGATTTCTTGCAAACATCATCGCGCTATAGCAAAGAGAATCAAGCGGTGGCATGGGGTGTTATTGGACAATTTTTGGCGAAGAAATTAGACCCAAATGCAGATGATGCTTATCGATTACAACAAGCTCTGGGCTATAACGAACTCCTCTCGGTGGAATCGCAAGAATGGAAAGTGCGTGCTGCATTACGTGCTAAAGACTGGGTCTTGGTGAAGAATGCTATCGATGGTATGAACCCTGTGATACGCAGCAAAGATCCTGCTTGGACCTATTGGTACGGTCGTGCATCAAAGGCTGAGGGTCAGGACGCCAAGGCTAAAGATAGCTTTGAAATGATTGCCGATCAATACAACTTTTATGGTCAGCTCGCTCGTGAAGAGTTGGGCAAATCGAATCATGCTCCAGGTCGCACCAAGGTAACTGAGTCTGAAATTGATGTCATGGCTAGTCATAAGGGATTTATTCGTGGTGAGCGCCTTTATGCGATGAACTTACGTTTTGAAGGTAATCGTGAGTGGAATTGGGAATTACGGAACATGACAGATAAGCAGCTATTGGCTGCCGCAGAGTATGCCAAACGAGTCAATCTCTATGATCGCGTGGTCAATACTGCAGATCGAACCAAGCAAGAGCATGATTTTAGTTTGCGTTACCCGACGCCATACCGTGATGAGCTTTCTCCAATTGCAAGGCAGATTGATTTGAATCTTGCTTGGGCTTATGGACTCATTCGTCAGGAGTCACGCTTCATCATGAATGCCTCTTCTTCAGTTGGCGCTTCTGGCTTGATGCAAGTCATGCCTAACACCGCAAAGTATGTCGCCAAGAAAATTGGAATGACGAATTACACTAACGATAAGTTGACCGATACCAATACCAATCTGACCTTGGGCAGCAATTACCTCAATATGGTGTTGATTGATTTGGACGGCTCTTGGGTGCTAGCTTCAGCTGCGTATAACGCAGGCCCTTCGCGATCTAAGGCTTGGCGTGAAAAGCTCACAGGGCCTACTGAAGGCGCCATCTTTGCTGAAACGATTCCATTTAATGAAACACGTACTTATGTAAAGAATGTATTGTCCAATGCGAATTACTATTCATCGGTAATGAACGGACAAGCACAATCATTAAAGCAACGTTTAGGTGTGATTACGCCTAAAGCTGCGACACAATCTGAGTTACCTTAACGATACGTTTATAAAAGAAGGCTCTATGCAATACGATATTTTACTCATTGGTGGTAATGGATTTGTGGGCCGTGTGTTAGCTGCACAGCTTCAAGTTGCGGGCTATTCAGTATTAATTCCATCTAGTCATCCTGCGGCTGGGCGTGAGTTACGTATGCTACCGAAGATACATATTGAGGATGCTGACATTCATGAGTTTGATGAATTGCAGTCATTGTGTGCTCGTATAAAACCCAATGGCGCAGTCATCAACTTAGTTGGCGTATTGCACGATAAACCGGCTCAGCCTTATGGGAAAGTATTTAAAGCTGCACACGTAGATTTACCAAAAAATATTATTACTGCGATGCAACTCCATGGGCTAAAGCGCTATCTGCACATGAGTGCGCTTGGTGCCGACTCCAATGGACCCTCTATGTATCAACGGAGTAAGGGCGATGGAGAGGCGGCGGTTAAGGCCAGCAATGTAGATTGGACTATTTTTAGACCCTCAGTTATTTTCGGCGCGCAAGATCAATTCATTAATTTATTTGCTAAGCTTGCCAAATTGTTTCCAGCAATGCCTTTGGCAAACCATCAAGCAAAGTTTCAGCCAGTGAGCGTGGAAGATGTCGCAATCGCATTTGTAAAATCTTTAGCGATGCCACAAACCATTCATCAGTCTTATGATTTAGTAGGCCCTACGGTTTATACGATGAAAGAGATTGTGGAGTTTGCTGCACGCAAAGCCAAGACTTCTTGTGCCATTATTCCCGTGCCGGCTTTTGTGGGATATCTCCAGGCTTTAGCCTTTGAGTTTTTGCCTGTGCCAACCTTGATGTCACGCGACAACATTGCTTCTATGCAGTTGCCCAATACTTTGCCTGTGAACGGTAGAGATGCTTTGACTGAAGTGTTCAAAATGAGCCGCCGCACCCTAGAGGGTATGCAGTAATGAAGATTTACGCCGTTGGCGGTGCCATTCGAGATACCCTCATGGGTTTACCGGTCCATGATATTGACTACGTAGTAGTGGGCTCCAGCGTTGAGGAAATGATTGCGAATGGCTTTCGGCCAGTTGGAAAAGATTTCCCTGTTTTTTTACATCCCAAGACTCAAGCTGAATATGCTTTAGCGCGCACTGAACGTAAGACGGGCATAGGCTATAAAGGCTTCCATTTTTATGCAGACCCTTCAGTCACTTTAGAGCAAGATCTGCAGCGTCGTGATTTAACGATTAATGCCATGGCCCAAGAAGTCGATGTTGATGGAAGGCTATGTGGACCTATTTTGGATCCTTATGGTGGACAAAAAGATTTAGCAGCAAAAGTCTTTCGGCATGTATCAGATGCTTTTGCAGAAGATCCATTGCGTTTATTACGTATCGCTCGTTTTGCAGCACGCTTTCCAGAATTTAGTGTGGCAGATGAAACGATGCTCTCATTAAAAGCCATCGTTCAGACTGGCGAATTAAACGCTTTATCCGCAGAGCGTATCTGGCAAGAACTCGCTAGAGGTTTGGTTGCGAGCAAGCCAATGCATATGTTCCAAGTATTGTTAAACACGGGCGCTGCTAAAACGATTCTTTCACCAACATTAAATGTGCAACTGGCTCAAGAAAAATCTCGTGAACAGTTGATTGCCCATTTTGATTCGATTGGAGATGCACTAGATGATCGTTGTGCAATTGTCTTAATGAATGTGCCTGCCAGCGAGATTCATTCGTGGGCAGAATGTGTTCGTATGCCTATTGAGGTTCGTGATTTTAGTGAAATCTTTAGTGATCTCATTACATGTATTGATAAATGTAATGGCCATTTTCAGGCGGTGGATGTCTTAGCTTGGTTGAATCGTGCCGATGTTTGGCGCAAGCCTGATCGCGGACAACAATTATTAAATCTTGCTGCAAAGATAGGGTTGAATGTTGCCGCCTTGATCAAGGCAATGCGGAACGCTCAAGCGCTTAATACTGCCGAAATTATTGCTGGTGTCGCAGCAGAAGATCGATCTAATGGTGAGCGAATCGGTGGCGCATTTGAGCTTGCAAGATTAGCGGCAATTACTTCAGCACTCCAGACTTAAGTTTTAGAGTCTATTTCTGCCGCGTAATCCAGGCAGATCCTCTAGCGTGTAGCCTGGCAATAACTGCTCTAAGTTTTTAGTGAAAGCAAAGACTTTAAATAGCTCACCCATTTCTGCTTCGGATAACAATTTTTGTAATGAGTTAGAAATTGGTAAAAACGTTGCTGGATTATTAGGGTCGCCAATCTCCAAAGCAATGTCACTAATGCCTGCATCTAAGAGATAAGCAGCTTGGTTTGTGAGGAATACATCGTCGGCATTTTCTGCGAGAGCGCTGCGAGCAATTTGTGACCACTCCACGTGTGTTGTGAGATCACATAGACCTGGAAGATGAAAAGGGTCTTGAATGGCATGATGACGATGGTGGGCCATTAAAGTGCCCTCCAGTCTTTGTGGATGGTAATACTCACCTTCTGGAAAGCCGTAATCAAAAGTTAGGAACAAACCGCTGTGAAGTTGCTGTGTAACTTGATGCATCCATGCATTTGCGGGGGCATGCAATTCAGTGACGTAGCCCTCTGAAAAATTCCCACTTAATAAAGTTTCTGGGAGCAAATCCTGCTCAACAGGTGAGCCTCTTTTCCAAGTGAAATTATTATTTTCAACAGTAACGCCATGCCAATACCAAAACCCATTTTGATAAATGATGGCATCGCACGGAATGGCATCGATCACCTCGTTTGCCAAAATGATGCCCTTGAAATCTTGAGGTAGTTCGCTAAGCCAATCGCATTGAGTTTGGCTATGGAGTTGTTTAATAGTTTTGCCGATGAAATCTTGTTGACGTTGCGCTAAGTCGGAAGAGATCTCTACGATGTCATAACGGTCTAATGCGAAATCAAGATCTTGTAAGCGAGTCAGAATGGAAGCTGCTAATTTACCGGTGCCAGCCCCGAATTCCAAAATTTGGGTTTGTAGACCTTGGGCTTTAAGTCCTTCGAGAACTGGAATGAGCGTAGTGCAAATGGCTGCACCAAATAGCGGGCTCAGTTCTGGTGCCGTGGTGAAGTCCCCACCAGAACCCAACTTGTGCGCGCCAGCGCTGTAATAGCCCATTCCAGGCTCATACAGAGCCATCTCCATATAGCGGGAAAAGGGAATCCAAGCACCTTGGGAGGCGATCTCAGAGGCTATTTTGGCCTTCAGAAGCTCACTGTGCTCCATTTCGAGGCTGGTCAAGGTAATATCCATAGCTCGCTAGTCTAAGAGAATTTAATTGAACCCGAGTTCAAACACCCCTTCCCAGCAACGAAAAGCCGTTTTAGTGACTGGCGCCGCCAAGCGCCTAGGTCAAGAAATTGCTATGCAGTTCGCCCGCCAAGGCTGGGATGTGGCCGTTCATTATGGGCGATCTGAAAGAGAAGCCCAAGAAACCGTAGCTCAAATTCGGAGCCTTGGTGTGAAGTCAGTAGCCTTTCAGGCTGATTTGGCTGATGAGCAAGCTGTTAAAAATCTTTTTTCTCAAGTGAGTAAACAATTTACGAATCTGCATTGCCTAGTAAACAACGCATCAATTTTTGAATACGATCGCGCTAACTCCAATGTGCCACTGACTTCTCAGAGTCTGCAGGAGCACATGCAAGTCAATTTAACTGCGCCAATTTTGCTGTCCCAGTTGATGTTTGAGTTTCAGAAAATCAATGGGAATAAATCAGATGCTGTACCTTCCACAATTCAATTGCTAGATCAAAAGCTCATTAATCTCAATCCTGATTATTTGTCATACACCTTATCAAAATCAGCGTTAGCAACTTCTGTCGAAGTATTAGCAATGGATTTTGCTCCATACTTAAGGGTGGTGGGATTGGCCCCAGGCATTTCTTTGCCTTCTGGCGATCAAACTGATAGTGGTTTCTCTAAAGCCCATCAAATGACACCGCTAGGTAAATCATCTACACCGTCTGACATTACTAAGGCTGCTGTATTTTTGGCCGAATCAAGCGCAATTACTGGAACGACTCTCTATGTAGATGGTGGACAACATCTACTATCTTCATCACGTGATGTGATGTTTAAAACGAATTAAGTATTTCTATAAAGTAACCATCTATGCACGCTATTCTTTCTCATCCTGCCCTCGCTGATTGCCGCCGTTTATTTTTGCGGGATTACGAGATCTATATCAATATCGGCGTCCATGATTTTGAGAAGAAGGCAGAGCAACGCGTGATTTTAAATATCGATTTGTATATTCCGCTGGATATGAATACACCAACAAATGATCAATTGGATGAAGTGGTAGATTATGACTTCATGCGTGAGACCATTAAGGCGCGAGCCTCCAAGGGCCATATCCATCTGCAAGAAACCTTTTGTGATGACATCGTGACCTCGATGTTATTGCACCCCAAGGTCCTGGCTGCGTGCGTCAGTACTGCTAAGCCCGACGTTTACCCGGACTGCCATTCAGTAGGGGTTGAGGTGTTTCGGATTAAATCAGCATAGAGAAATTAGAAAAGAATTCAATTGTCATGGGCGATATTCGTAAAGTTGTCTTCGAAGAAAACAAGCTAGAGAAAAAACTCTGCCGCTTGGTGGGTCAAGCCATTGGTGACTTTGGCATGATCGAAGACGGCGATAAGGTGATGGTGTGTGTATCTGGGGGTAAAGATAGCTATCCCATGCTAGATGTCTTGATGAAGCTTCGCGAGCGTGCACCTATCCATTTTGAAATCGTTGCAGTGAACTTAGATCAGAAGCAGCCTAATTTTCCTGCGGAGACCTTGCCTAATTATCTTAAGAGTTTAGGCATTCCATTTCACATTGAAGAGCAAGATACCTACAGTATCGTCAAGCGCGTTATCCCTGAAGGTAAAACGACCTGTGGTTTGTGTTCTCGTTTGCGTCGCGGTATTTTGTATCGTGTTGCCGATGAGTTGGGCGCAACCAAGATTGCCTTAGGTCATCATCGCGACGACATTCTAGAAACCCTGATGCTCAATATGTTCTATGCGGGCAAGCTCAAAGGAATGCCGCCTAAGTTGCGCTCAGACGATGGCAAGCATATTGTGATTCGACCCCTAGCTTATGTTCCAGAAAAATTGTTGGAACGCTATGCGGGTGATATGAACTTCCCGATCATTCCCTGTGATTTGTGCGGCAGTCAGCCTAATCTGCAGCGCCAGGTGATGAAAGAAATGCTCCGCGATTGGGAAAAGAAGCATCCTGGTCGTGTAGAGAATCTATTCCGCTCAATGCACCATATCGTGCCTTCCCACCTGATGGATGGGGAAGCTTTTGATTTTCAGGGTCTGGAGATTACTACTGAGTTGACTGGAATTGCTGCGAGGTCCGCAGGCGACAAGGCAATTGATGAGGCGGATTTAGACGAATTGGCATGTGGAGCCCTGATTCAGGGGACTTATAATCCCCCTTTATGAATATCGTCATATTGGCTGCTGGGCAAGGAAAGCGGATGAAATCTGCCTTGCCCAAGGTCCTGCAAACTCTGGCAGGTAAGCCCCTTCTACAGCATGTGCTTAATACCGCTTTATCTCTGCAAGGAAAGTCCTCTAAAAATGGACCGATTGTGGTTGTGGGGCATGGCGCTGCAGATGTCAAAGAATTCCTATTCAGTGCCGCTAAGGAAGATTCCAGATTTAGTAGCGTGAGCACCGCTTTGCAGGCCCAACAAAAGGGTACTGGGCATGCACTGCTGCAGGCACTGCCTAAGCTTGATTTACAAGAACCCACTTTAGTTTTGTACGGCGATGTGCCGCTGACAACCCAAAAGACTTTAAGTAAATTGACTAAGCTAGCTGATGGTGTACGTGGCAAAGATTCTGCGTTAGCACTTCTTACTCAGAATTTAAATAATCCAACAGGCTATGGGCGCATTGTGCGCGATACCGATGGCTCTGTTAAAGAGATTGTTGAAGAGAAGGATGCAACATCCGCTCAAAAAACCATTCATGAAATTAATACCGGCATTATGGTATTGCCAACCAATGCTCTGAATAAATGGCTCAAAGCATTGAGTGCAAGCAATGCTCAGGGCGAATACTATTTAACGGATGTCATCGCAATGGCTGTTAAGGATGGTGTGCCCATTCGAACTACGCAAGCTGATGCCGAGTTTGAAACTGTGGGTGTGAATAGTCGTGATCAACTAGCCGCTTTAGAGCGAATTCATCAACTTAATATTGCCAATCAATTAATGGATGCCGGCGTATCTCTTGCTGACCCAGCGCGTATAGATGTGCGCGGGACCTTAGAGTGCGGTAATGATGTTTCTATCGATGTCGGTTGTGTATTTGAGGGTTGCGTTACATTGGCATCGGGCACAAAGATTGGCCCATATTGCGTGATTCGTAACAGCGTGATTGGTAAAGATGTTGTTGTTCATCCTTATAGTCATTTAGACGGCGCAAAGGTTGGCAATCAATCAGTGATTGGGCCATATGCTCGCTTACGACCTGGTGCAGATTTATCGAATGATGTTCACATCGGTAATTTTGTCGAAGTGAAGAACAGCAAAATTGCAGCTAATAGCAAAGCCAATCACTTGGCTTATGTTGGTGATTCTATTGTGGGCTCAAGAGTCAATATTGGTGCTGGCACGATTACTTGTAATTACGATGGAGTAAATAAGCACCAGACCATTATTGAAGACGATGTCTTCATTGGCTCAGATACTCAGTTGGTTGCCCCGGTGAGAGTTGGACGCGGCGCTACATTAGGCGCTGGCACCACCTTGACTAAAGATGCGCCTGCCAATCAATTGACGATCTCAAGAGTAAAACAAATTTCTTTGCCATGGCAGCGCCCCACAAAGAAAGAGAAAACACTGGCGACAAAAAAAGTTGCGGTCAAAAAGACTGTGAAGAAAGTAGTAAAAAAAGTAGCAAAGAAAGCTGTAAAGGGTAAAAAATAATGTGCGGTATTGTTGGGGCGGCATCTCACAAAAATATTGTTGATGTTTTGGTTGAGGGTTTGCGTCGTCTTGAGTATCGCGGGTATGACTCTTGTGGTTTTGCAGTAATCAATGGTGATGATGCTAAGCACCCCATTGAAAGAGCGCGCACCACCGCACGTGTTTCTGAGCTGGCTGAACAAGGCAAAGACTTTCGTGGCACCCTAGGTATCGCTCATACACGCTGGGCAACCCATGGTAAGCCGGATACACAAAATGCACATCCTCATATTTCAAATGGTTTGATTGCAGTTGTCCACAACGGCATTATTGAAAACTACGAAGCGCTGCGCACAGAATTAAAAACGGGCGGCTATGTCTTTACTTCTGAGACTGACACCGAAGTGATTGCCCATTTGATTCATCAGCAATATGTGAGTGCTGGCCAAAAGGATATTGCACAATCGGTTAGAGCGGTATTACCTAAGCTGCATGGTGCTTATGCAATCGGGGTGATCGCACAAGACAGCCCCGCAACTTTGGTTGGGGCACGTGTAGGCTCGCCTTTAGTGGTGGCGCTTGGCGATCAGGAAAATTTTCTTGCATCTGATGCCCTAGCATTAGCTGGTCGCACTCATTCGATGATGTATTTAGAAGAGGGTGATGTCGCTGTTCTCAAGGCAGATAGCGTTGCAGTGATTAATCAGGCAGGTGAATCTGTGGAGCGTGATCGCAAGCCAATGCCGGCACAAGCAGACTCTGTAGACCTGGGCCCTTATCAGCATTACATGCAAAAAGAAATCTTTGAGCAACCAAGAGCGATTGGGGATACTCTTGCCAACATTGCTTCATTTGGTCCAGAGTTATTTGGTGCGAACGCTGATGATTGGAAAGCTTTTGACCAGATTTTAATTCTGGCTTGCGGCACGAGTTATTACTCTGCGTGCGTTGCTAAGTATTGGTTGGAGGATCTTGCCGGTATTCCTACTCAAGTAGAAATCGCGAGTGAATATCGCTATCGGACAACAGTACCTAATCCGAAGACTTTAATTGTGGTGGTCTCACAATCAGGCGAGACGGCCGATACCTTGGCAGCCTTGCGCCATGCCAAGGCTCTTGGCCATCCATATGCTTTGGCTATCTGCAACGTTGCGAGTAGTGCGATGGTTCGTGAAACCAACTGGCATTTCTTAACCAAAGCAGGTGCTGAAATTGGCGTTGCATCTACTAAAGCATTCACTACGCAATTGCTAGCGCTCTATCTTTTGGCGATTTCGATTGCTAAGCGTGCTGGAAAAGTTTCTGCAGAAAAAGAGAAAGAGCTTCTCCGTGAATTACGCCATTTACCAAAAGCGTTGCATGCAGCGCTAGCACTTGAGCCACAAATCATTGCTTGGAGTGATGTTTTTTCTAAATGCGAGAATGCGCTCTTCTTAGGTCGTGGCATGCATTATCCAATCGCACTGGAAGGCGCATTGAAGTTAAAGGAGATTTCCTATATACATGCAGAAGCCTATCCTGCAGGCGAGCTAAAGCATGGACCGCTGGCATTAGTGACCGACAAGATGCCAGTCGTTACGGTTGCTCCCAAAGATGACTTGCTAGAGAAGTTGAAGTCCAATATGCAAGAAGTGAAGGCGCGTGGTGGAAAGTTATATGTATTTGCCGATCAAGATACTGAGATCGTCAGCAGCGATGGTATTCATGTGATTCGCTTGCCTGAACACTATGGCAATCTTTCGCCCATCCTACATGTGGTCCCACTGCAGTTGTTGGCTTATCACACTGCGTGTGCTCGCGGCACTGATGTTGATAAGCCTAGAAACTTAGCCAAGAGTGTGACAGTCGAATAAATTTAAGCAGATAAATCAGGACTTTAGGAAGTCCTGATGCCATTTTTGTGTTCAAATAACTCTTGTAAAAGAGGATATTTGTTGCAATTCATGTTTCTGTCGAAAGTACCCCCATTCTCAAGCTTGCGTTTACTTGTACTGATTTGGACAGGCGTACTTTCTGCGTGCGCAGTTGGACCAGATTTTAAGCAGCCGGAAGCACCCAAAACATCTTCGTATACCGAGAGCCCCTTATCTAAAAAACTTACTACTGCTCCTGGCGTTCCTGGTGGCACTGAACAAGAGTTTGTCGAAGGTGCTGACATAGAGGCGCAGTGGTGGGAGCTATACAAATCCCCTGAATTAGATGCTTTGATTAAAAAAGCTTTACAGCAAAATCCGAATTTAGGCGCAGCTGATGCAGCATTGCGCGCTGCCCAAGAAAATGTCAACGCTCAAATTGGTGGGCAATATTTTCCGGCGGTAAGTGTTGGCGGTGCTGCTACACGGCAGCTTCAGCCTTCAGCAATCTACGGCATTCCTTATGGCTCAGACACTTACAACCTCTACAACACCTCGGTAAACGTGAGCTACAAACTGGATGTGTTTGGTGGCGCCCGCCGTGCGGTTGAGGGCGCAAGAGCTCAAGCAGAAGTTGCGCAGTATCAACTTGAAGGCGCCTATCTCTCTTTGACGGCGAACGTTGTCACTAGCGCTGTGAAAGAAGCAGCACTCCGTGCGCAACTACAAGCTACGGAAGAAATTTTGAAAGCGCAAACCAATCTTGCGGAAGTAACTGAAAAACAATTAGCCATTGGCACAGTATCTAAAGTAGACGTCACTTCACAGCGAACTTTAGTTTCAACTTCTCAGGTAGATCTTTTTAATTACGAAAGAAATTTAGCGTTTGCACGCAACCAGTTAGCGGTATTGGTGGGCGAGCTACCTAGCAATGCCGCTATTACTCAGTTCGATCTCAGCAAATTGCACCTACCAGAAAAATTACCTCTTTCGGTGCCATCGAGCTTAGTGCGTCAACGTCCTGATGTGCGGGCAGCTGAGGCTCAGCTAAAGGCACAGAACGCATTTGTAGGGGTTGCTACGGCAAATTTATTGCCTCAATTTAATATTACGGGTTCCATTGGTTCTGCTGCGTTAACTTCAGCAGCTTTATTTGGACCTAACTCGGCCTTATGGTCTATCGGTGGCGGTATTCTGCAGCCTCTGTTTCAAGGTGGACAGCTATTAGCGCAGCGTCGTGGGGCGATTGCGAATTACGAGCAGGCAGCTTTTCAGTATCAGGCAACAGTATTAAGCGCCTTTCAAGAGGTTGCCAATGCATTACGCGCACTTGAGACGGGTGCGCAAGGACTTAAAGCAGCATCTGACGCCGAGCGCTATGCCTATGAAACATTGGATCTTGTGCAGCAACAATATAAATTAGGAACAGCTAGTTACTTAGCGGTACTCTATTATCAAAACCAGTATCAACAGGCAAAAGTGAAATCAGTGGCTGCACAAGCAACGAGATTTTCTGATACAGCAGCATTATTTACAGCATTAGGCGGGGGCTGGTGGAATCGCGAAGGCCCCGCTTTCAAACCAAAAGCCATAGCGAATAAAGATCAAAATGAAACTTCTGGAAACAATTAAAAGCAAGTTGATTACCGCCATTCTTGCCGTATGGGCTTGGATGAAACTCAAAGCTGAGCAATGGAAATTACGGGATAAAGCTATCGCACTTTGGGAAAAAGCCAAAGCTTTCTATGCGCGCATGGGAGCTAAGTGGCGTGGTACTAAAGCCTATGCCAAGCTCATGACGATGGAGCCACTTCAACGTCGCATGACGATCATGTTGTGTGCCGTATTCTTATTGCTAGGTTTAATTTTTACCTTCAATCAATTGAAGACTTTCATGATTAAGTACTTCATCTCGGGAATGGGTTTGCCACCAGCAACCGTGTCGACGATGGTAGTAGGAAGCTCTGAATGGCAGCCCCAGTTGAGTAGCGTAGGTAATGTGCGCGCCTTCAGGGGTGTAGAGTTGAGCACTGAGATCGGTGGTTTGGTGCAGACAGTACCGATTAAGTCTGGTCAAGATGTCAAAGAAGGCGAGCTATTGATTAAGCTCAATGATGCTTCAGATGTGGCGCAGTTGAACTCCCTAAAAGCGATGGCAGATCTCGCCAAGGTGATTAATGAGCGGGATGCGCAACAGTTAGTGATTCAGGCGATTAGTAAAAACGTATTTGATAGCAGCAAGGCTGACGCAAAATCTAAGCAGGCACAAGTAGAAGCGCAAGCAGCCTTAGTAGCCAAGAAAAATCTGAAAGCGCCGTTTAGCGGGCGGGTCGGTATTGTTTCTATTAATCCAGGTCAGTACGTTAATTCTGGTGATAAGTTGTTCACGCTGCAGACTTTAGATCCTATTTTTGTGGACTTCACATTGCCACAAAGCAATGCTGAACAGATTCAAGTTGGCCAAGATGTAGTGGTTACTACGGATGCATTTAAGGATGCAAGTTTCGCTGGCAAGATTACCGCAGTGAGCCCGAAGGTGGATACCAATACCCGCAATATTCAAATTGAGGCGCAGATTGCTAATCCGGACAAGAAAGTGCTTCCAGGAATGTTTGCAAATGTGAATATTAAGCTTGGCGACCAAGTGAAGTTGCTAACGCTGCCACAAACTGCTGTGACTTATAACCCATATGGTTCAACAGTCTTCATTGCTAAAGATACTGGTAAGAAAGATAAAAAAGGTAAGCCCGCTTTAGAGGCACAACAAGTATTTGTGACTACCGGTAGTACTCGTGGCGATCAGGTGGCTATTCTCAAAGGTATTAATGAGGGCGATACCGTTGTAACGAGTGGTCAGCTCAAGCTAAAGAATGGCACGCCACTAATGATCAACAATAAGGTGCAACCTGCAAATTCACCTGATCCTAGACCTCAGGAATAAGTAGTCGATGAATTGGACGGACATATTCATTCGCAGGCCAGTACTCTCGCTGGTGGTGAGTGCGCTCGTATTGGCATTTGGTTTGAAGGCGATCGGGTCTCTCCCGGTTAATCAATATCCTCAAACACAAAATGCCATTGTTACCATTACCACTGCCTATTACGGTGCAGATCCTGAAACGATTGCTGGGTTTATAACGCAGCCCCTTGAGGCATCTATAGCACAGGCTCAAGGAATTGATTACTTATCTTCAACTAGTGTTAGTGGTGTATCTACTATCGTTGCTACCTTAAAGTTGAACTACAACTCTAATGCAGCATTGACACAGATTCAGACGCAAATTAGCGCAGTCAAAAATCAATTACCCCCGCAGGCACAACAGCCTGTTCTCACGGTGCAGGTAGGTCAATCTATCGCGGCAATGTACATGGGCTTTTATAGTGATCAGTTACCAAATAATGCGATCACAGATTACTTATTGCGCGTAGTTAAGCCAAAGTTAGATTCCATCGAGGGTGTACAGAATGCCGAAATTACTGGCGGTAGAAAGTTTGCTTTACGCGCTTGGCTAGATCGTGAAAAGATGGCCGGTCTAGGAATAGGTGCAGACGATGTCTATAGCGCGATGTCTGCCAATAATTATTTATCAGCAGTGGGCAGCACCAAGGGCGATATGGTCTCTGTTGACTTAGTTGCTGGGACTGATCTTCATACCCTGGATGAGTTCCGCAAGTTAGTTGTTAAAAAAGATGGCATCAATATTGTCTATTTAGATCAGGTCGCCAATGTATCTTTGGGATCTGAGGACTACAACACGAATGTGGCATTCAGTGGCAAGCAGTCGGTCTTTATTGCAATTAAAGTCGCACCGCAGGCTAACTTACTAGATGTTGCACAACGCGTAAGAGACTCCGTCCCTAATATCCAAAAGCAATTACCCATTGGCATGAATGGCAATATTGTTTATGACTCTACTAAATTTATTACTAGCTCGATTGATGAAGTAGTTACGACCTTGCTTGAAGCCTTGATCATTGTGACTTTGGTGATTTATCTCTTCTTGGGTAGCGTACGCGCTGTTGCTGTGCCAGTGATTGCAATGCCACTCTCTTTGATTGGCACTTTCTTTTTGATGCAAGTTTTGGGCTATTCGATTAACTTGCTAACCCTTCTCGCCCTAGTGCTCGCAATCGGCTTAGTGGTTGATGACGCCATCATCGTCGTAGAAAACGTTGATAGGCATATGAAAGAGGGCAAGTCACCTTTAGAAGCCTCTCTGATTGCTGCTCGCGAACTAGGCAGTCCTATTTTAGCGATGACCGTTGTCTTAATTGCGGTCTATATTCCGATTGGTTTCCAAGGTGGTCTCACAGGCGCGCTCTTTACTGAATTTGCTTTTACGCTGGCCAGCGCGGTTGCGGTATCAGGTTTAATTGCGTTGACTTTATCCCCGATGATGTGCTCGCGCATCTTTACTGAGGAGCAAGAGGCATCTTCATTCGTTAAAAAGATTGATCAGATTTTTGATAAGGTACATCACAGTTACCAGACTACTTTGCGTGATTTGTTGAGTACTTGGCAGGTCATTGTTGTGATGGGCGCCATTTTGTTGGGTGGTGTTGCTTACTTATATGCCACCGCTCGCGCAGAGCTCGCCCCTACCGAAGACCAAGGCATTGTTTTGATGCAGGCATCTGGTCCCCCGAACGCTACCGTGAATCAAATGCAAACCTATGCAGATCAAATTTATGCAATTGCTGCTGCTGAACCAGAATATGAGCAAGCGTTTCAGATCACCAGTCCAACCTCTAGCTTTGGTGGAATTTTGTTAAAAGATTGGAGTGAGCGCAGTCGTAATGCAACGAAGTTCCAACAAGACATGCAGCAAAAGTGGAATACGATTGCTGGCGCGCGCGTAGCCGCATTTCAGTTCCCAGCATTACCGGGGGCCCAAGGCTTGCCAGTACAAGTCGTTATCAACACAACAGAGTCTTATGAGCAGTTGAATGATGTAGCGCAAGCGGTTTTAGATAAAGCGCGCCGTAGCGGTAATTTCTTCTTTGTAGATACTGATCTAAAGATCGACAAGCCACAAGACGTATTAGTGATTGATCGCGAAAAGGTGGCTGCCTTGGGAATGACACAGCAGCAAGTCGGTGCAGCATTATCTGCAGCCTTGGGCGGCGGTTATGTTAACTACTTCTCCGTTGCAGGTCGCTCTTATAAAGTGATTCCACAGGTGAAACAAGTTGATCGCTTGAATCCCGACCAGATTTTGGATTACTACATTCGTACACCAAGTGGCGCCATGATTCAGGCGCGCACGATTGCAAGTATTAAACAAAAAGTGGTTCCCCAATCAATTAATCACTTTCAGCAATTAAATTCGGCAACGATTTTTGGTGTGAGCACGCCCTTTATTTCTCAGGCGGATCTATTGGAGTACATGCGTCAAACTTTAAAAGAGGTTGCGCCAAATGGTTATGCCATGGACTACGCAGGTCCTTCTCGTCAATTTATGGCGGAGTCTGGCGGATTTCTAGTCACCATGTTCTTTGCGATTTTGATCGTGTTCTTGGTGCTTGCCGCGCAGTTTGAAAGCTTCCGTGATCCGATTGTCATTCTCGTTTCTGTGCCGCTAGCACTCTTTGGGGCTCTCATCTTTATTAACCTCGGATTCACAACTTTGAATGTTTATACACAGGTCGGATTAGTTACGCTGATGGGTTTAATCAGCAAGCACGGTATCTTGATTGTAGAGTTTGCTAATGAATTGCAAGAGGCAGGACGAAGCAAGCTAGATGCGATTGTAGAGGCGAGTAGCGTGCGCTTAAGGCCGATCTTGATGACGACTGCCGCGATGGTTTTGGGAGTGGTGCCGCTAGTAATAGCTTCTGGTGCTGGTGCCGCAGGACGTCAATCAATGGGGATTGTGATCTTTACTGGCCTATCGATTGGTACCTTGTTCACTTTATTTGTCGTACCCGCAATGTATCTTTTCATGGGTGCAGATCACCACGAGAAGAAATTTAAGCAGGGATAAAGGTAGAAAGCTAAGCTAACTCAATATCACTTACTAATGATATTGAGTTCTTTCTCTGCAAACTCTTGAAAGTGAGTTTCTGCTTGAAGTTGTTTTACCCAGCGTTCAATGTTTTTGAGATCAGTGCGCAATCCAGTTTGCTGAGGGAAGGTCTCATTAAGCAATATCCAGCGATGCACACATAAAGCCAGCACAATATCACCGATATGAAATTGCTTGCCGGAGCAGTAGGCTTGTGACTCCAGAGTTTGATCAAGCAAAGCAAATAATTGGTTGGTATCTTGGTACGCTTTTTGAATAGCCGCGTGATTACGCTCCGCTTCCGGAACTCTAGTGAGACCTAGAAAGGCGGGACGTAAAACTGGCCAAAGAGTTCCAACCTGCCAGTCCATCCATTTTTCAGAGCCAAACTGAGAATTCACGTCTGATGGAAAGCGTTTATTTTTATCGTACTGCGCGGCCAGGTAGCGCATGATGGTATTCGATTCCCATAGCACGAGATCGCCATCTTCTAGTGTTGGCACAAGTCCATTAGGATTCAGTTTTAAGAATTCTGGTGAGCGAACGATGCCAAATTGAAGCCCTGCATCAATTCTTTCAAAATCAGACCCTTCTTTGAGTCCCAACTCAGCTAGACACCACAATACTTTTTGAACATTGATGGAACTTTTGCGACCCCATAAACGCATCATGGCATTTCCTTAGAAGTATTAATTAGTGTTAGCTAGTTTTGATCTCAGAAAAATCAAGACCAACAAATTTGCTGCGCGCAAAAATGAGGGGCTCTTTTTCAGGATGATTTTTTAATTGAATGACTTTGGCAACAATAATGTTGTGATCCCCACCGACGTGGACTGAGACTGTTTCGCACTCGTAATATGCGACGCAATGATCGATCTGAGTAAGACCACTAGCGGCAATTTTATGATCAAGCCCAGCAAACTGATCTACTTTTACAGTTGCAAAGTGCATCGCCAAGTTTTCTTGTGACCGCTCTAGGACATGAATGAGGTGCTTTTTGCCAACTTCCACCCAGGGCATGAGGCGCGAGTGTTTCTTGAGGCTCCACAAGATTAAGGGCGGCTCTAGAGATACTGTATTGAAAGAGCTAATCGTGATGCCGTGAGAATGTTGATTCTCATCAATACAGGTAATGACGGTAACCCCAGTCGCAAAAGAGGCAAAACCTTTGCGAAGCTCTTGTGAGGTAAACGGGGTCATCAACGACTTACTTTGCCTCTGCTGGGGCGATAGTAGTTCCTGGAATGGGAATCAATACTTCATTTTCTTCCGCCTTCACGCATTTAAAACGATATTCCTTGCCAGCCTTGGATAAGAAGCTGGCACCTTCATAAAAATCGCTCTTACAAGTCTTAGTCGCAAAATCCATCACGTCTTGTGGGTTCGCACTAGAGGTAACGAGGCGCATATTGCCCATAGACATATTGATTTGGGTAGAGTAGCACCCAGAGAGCATCAAACCAGAAATCGCGGTTAATAGTAGAATTTTTTTCATGGAAGCCTCCATAATTAGCAATGCTCGTTAGGATAAACCTATTAAGCAAAAGCTGTGGGGAATTGCCTCGTTTGAAAAGGAAGAGACATGTTTAAAGCAATATTGATTAATAAGGATGACCAGGGTTATCGAGCCGAATTGGGCCAGGCAGATGAGGCTAATCTCCCCGAGGGCGATGTACGGGTAAGGATCTTATATTCCACCCTCAATTACAAGGATGGTTTAGCGATTACTGGTAAAAGCCCAGTAGTGCGCAGTTTTCCAATGGTTCCGGGGATCGATTTTGCTGGCGAAGTGATAGAAAGCTCTAGCTCTGACTTTAAGACTGGTGACATGGTGCTTTTGAATGGCTGGGGGGTTGGTGAGGGGCATTGGGGTGGATTGGCTCAGCAGGCTAGGGTAAAGGCTGATTGGCTGATTCCTTTGCCTAAAGGCTTTACCGCCAAACAAGCTTTAGCAATTGGTACTGCTGGGTATACCGCAATGCTGTGTGTCATGGCCTTGCAAAAGCATGGTCTCAAACCAAGTGATGGCGAGGTATTGGTAACGGGTGCTGCAGGTGGTGTAGGTAGTTTTGCCGTCCACTTGTTGAGTAAGCTGGGTTTCACGGTCGTTGCTAGTACAGGTCGAATAGCCGAAGCGGATTATTTGAAAAAACTTGGTGCTGCTGAAGTGATTGATCGTGCAACTTTATCTGCACCAGGAAAGCCTCTGGCGAAAGAACGTTGGGCGGCGGTATTAGATAGCGTTGGCAGTCATACTTTGGCTAACGCCTGTGCACAGACGAAGAGTAATGGCGCAGTCGCTGCCTGTGGTCTTGCGCAAGGCATGGATTTTCCATCCAGTGTTGCGCCATTTATTTTGCGTGGCGTCACTTTGTATGGCGTGAATAGCGTTACCGTTCCCCGTGAAAAACGAATTGCGGCTTATGAGCAACTTAGTAAGTTAGTGGATTTGAAAACGCTTGATGAAATTTCTCATGAAATTACTTTAGGCGAGTCACTTCAGTATGCTCAAGAGTTGATGGCGGGCAATGTGCGTGGACGTTTGATTGTGGACGTCAATAAGTAAAGTTTTTAAAAAGCGTTTATTGAACTATTGAGCAGCTTGAGGTTTGCGAGTTTCTATTTGTGACCAAACCTTGAGTTTCTCTTCATTTGAAAGTTCTGACCAATCTGCGATTTCAGTAAGCGTGCGATAGCAACCTCGACAATACCCATTTTCAGGATTCATGTCGCACCAGTTGATACAAGGTGATGGTACTGTAGTCAAAGTAAGTCTAGATGTATTAGAAAAAAAGAAAAAATAAATTCATGAGCACTCAAAAACAAACTGCTGCAGAAAGTGCACTCCATTATCCCTTAGGTGATCAGCTTCCACAGGCAGGGGAGTCTATTGAGGTAGCGCCTGGAGTGCGCTGGCTCAGAATGCGCCTGCCATTCGCATTGGACCATATCAATCTGTGGTTATTACGAGATGAAATTGATGGCATTGCCGGTTGGACCATCATAGATTGTGGCATTGCAAATGATGAAACTAAAGCCTCGTGGGAGCAGATTTTTGCAAGTCAATTAGAAGGTCTGCCGGTGCTAAGGGTCCTCGTGACTCACATGCATCCCGACCATGTTGGCTTGTCACAATGGCTGTGCGAAAAGTGGAAGGTGCCTCTATGGATTTCTATGACGGACTATTTAACAGCGCAGTGGTTAAGTTGCAAAGAAGGTGGCGCTGCTATTGGTGCACGCGCTGGTGGGGGCGGCTCAGCAGATCATTTTCAGAGGCATGGTTTAACTGCTCTAGAAGATCTAGAAAAAATTCGGGCGCGCTCAAATTACTACAGCAATATGGTTCCTGGTGTGCCTCGACAATATCGCCGTATCCTCGATGGCGAATTGATTTTGATCGGTGGCCATTCTTGGCAGGTCATCATGGGTTACGGGCACGCACCGGAGCACGCATCGCTTTTTTGTAAAGCACTTGGCTTATTAATTTCTGGCGATATGTTGTTACCTCGTATCTCTACTAATGTCAGTGTTTATGATGCTGACCCGGATGCTGATCCACTGGGGCTTTACTTGCAATCCCTAGAAAAATATTTGCCCTTGCCTGATGAAACTTTGGTACTTCCTTCGCATGGCAAACCGTTTACTGGCATGAAGCCTCGGATTGCACAACTCAATGCTCATCATGATGAGCGTTTAGCAGAAGCGCTTGGTGCCTGTCAAAAACCAGCAACTGCTCGTGAGATAGTGCCAGTTTTGTTTAAGCGTGAATTAGATATTCATCAACTCACATTTGCAATGGGCGAGGCTATTGCGCATCTGAATTACCTACTTCGTCGAGGAAAGTTGGATCGCCAGCTTTGCGAGGACGGCGTGTTGAGGTTTTCCGCGGTTTCGCTTTCGGTTTAGCACTGGTTTTTTTAGTCTCAGGCTCTTCACGAGGCGTCGTGGCTGCAGCCCCGGCTGCTGATACGGCATCCCCAAAAGACTTCAAGGCCATCATCGTGGCGTGTTGTACCTCGAGACCTTGAATGGTTGACTTCAGAATATTCAAGTTAAGGTTGAGCCAATTCTCGACGCTTTTCAGGTCTTTAATGCGCTTCTCGAGCTCATCAATATCCATGCCTGGAAAAGCGGATCCAATCCCCCCGGCAGCCTTTGAGGCATCAGTAGTAAAGGGAAATTGCCCAGCTTGACCTGCTGCACCTTGGCCCCACATGGTTTTAAACATTTCTAGGCTTTGATTAAATTCTGGAATGGTTCCAAACATAGAGGCTCCGGGATAAATAAAAAGTGGCTTTTCCAATAGAATAAGGGATTCTAGAGATTAATCCCGGTTAAGCAATGCAATTTAATGGTTTGTCCCAGCCTTATACCCGTGGTCAGGCACTTCCTGATCTGCTGAAGCAGCGCATCCTGATATTGGATGGTGCAATGGGAACCATGATTCAACAGTACAAGCTCAGTGAAGCTGATTACCGTGGGTTGCCTACTAATACCCGTTTTGCGGATCATCCAGGCGATATTAAGGGTAACAATGAACTCTTAGTGCTAACTCAGCCACAAATTATTAGCAAGATCCATGAGCAATATTTGGATGCTGGCGCAGACATTATTGAAACGAATACATTTGGTGCAACTTCAGTAGCGCAAGAAGATTACAAAATGGCAGGTTTGGCACGGGAGATGAATGAAGTCTCTGCAAGGCTTGCGCGCGCTGCTTGTAAAAAATACAGTACACCTGAAAAGCCACGTTTTGCCGCAGGAGCAATTGGACCTACTCCAAAAACAGCCAGCATCTCTCCAGATGTGAATGACCCAGGCGCACGTAATGTGACCTTTGATGCTTTACGTGCCTCCTACCGTGAACAGATCGAAGGTCTATTTGCAGGCGGGGTCGATTTATTCTTAGTTGAAACTATATTCGATACTCTGAATGCAAAAGCGGCCCTGTTTGCGCTGGATGAATTTTTTGAAGAGACGGGTGAGCGCTTGCCAGTGATGATTTCTGGAACGGTCACTGATGCCTCTGGTCGCATTCTCTCTGGTCAAACAGTTGAAGCGTTCTGGAATAGTTTGCGCCACATCAAGCCACTAACATTTGGATTGAACTGCGCTCTTGGTGCTGCATTAATGCGCCCTTATATCGCAGAGCTTTCACGTATATGCGATACAGCAGTGTCTTGCTACCCCAATGCAGGTCTACCAAATCCAATGAGCGACACAGGCTTTGATGAGACGCCTGATATCACATCAGGTCTAGTGGATGGTTTTGCAAAAGATGGCTTAGTGAATTTGGTCGGTGGTTGCTGTGGTACTACACCCGAGCACATTCGGGCAATTGCTAATGCCGTTGCGAAGCGTAAACCGCGCGCGTTCTATCGTGAAAATGCAGAGGAATCAGCATGAGTAAGATAGATAAACAAATAATACCAGCGATGAAGCTTTCTGGCCTCGAGCCCTTCAATGTAACTTCTGCTGTCGGTTTTGTGAATATTGGTGAGCGTACTAACGTAACTGGATCTAAAGCATTTTCTCGGATGATTTTGAATAATCAATTTGATGAGGCGCTAGTAGTGGCTCGCCAGCAAGTTGAAAGCGGTGCTCAAGTCATTGATATCAATATGGATGAGGCCATGTTGGATTCAGAAGCGGCGATGACGCGCTTCTTAAATCTGATTGCCTCCGAGCCTGATATTGCTCGCGTGCCCATCATGATCGATTCTTCTAAGTGGAGCGTGATCGAAGCAGGGCTGAAATGTATTCAAGGGAAACCGATTGTGAATTCGATTTCCTTAAAAGAAGGCGAAGAATCTTTTCGTAAACAAGCTCGCTTGATCCGTCGCTATGGTGCTGCTTCGGTAGTGATGGCGTTTGATGAAGTCGGTCAAGCCGATACTTTTAAGCGCAAGACCGAGATTTGTCAGCGTTGCTACAGCATCTTAGTCAATGAAATCGGCTTTCCAGCCGAAGATATTATTTTTGATCCTAATATCTTTGCGATTGCCACGGGTATTGAAGAGCACGATAACTACGCAGTCGATTTTATTAACGCTACTCGCTGGATTAAAGAAAATCTGCCGGGCGCCAAGGTCAGTGGTGGCGTTTCGAATGTGAGCTTCTCTTTCCGCGGCAATGATCGCGTACGCGAGGCTATTCATACGGTATTCCTGTATCACGCTATCCAAGCGGGCATGGATATGGGCATCGTCAATGCTGGTCAATTAGGTGTCTATGCAGATTTAGATCCTGAGTTGCGTGAGCGCGTTGAAGATGTCGTGCTAAACCGCTTTAAAGATAAAGATGGCCAAACGCCAACTGAGAGATTGCTGGCTATTGCTGATCAATTCAAAGGCGATGGTACTAAGCAGATTGAGAACTTGGTCTGGCGCGATAACCTAGTGCGCGATCGTTTAACGCATGCTTTGGTTCATGGCATCACCACATTTATCGAAGAAGATACCGAAGAGCTGCGTGCGGAAATTATGGGCGCTGGCGGTAGGCCAATTGAGGTTATTGAAGGCCCTCTGATGGATGGTATGAACGTAGTTGGCGATTTATTCGGCGCCGGCAAAATGTTCTTGCCCCAGGTCGTAAAGAGCGCTCGTGTGATGAAACAAGCGGTTGCCATTCTGATTCCTTACATTGAAGAAGAAAAGCGTCAGCACATTGCTGCTGGTGGCGAAGCGAAAGCTAAGGGCAAGATCGTGATGGCTACCGTTAAAGGTGACGTCCATGATATTGGTAAAAATATTGTGACAGTAGTTCTGCAATGTAATAACTTTGAAGTGGCTAATATGGGTGTGATGGTATCCTGTGCAGAAATTCTGAAGCGTGCCAAAGAAGAAAATGCTGACATTGTTGGCTTATCGGGACTAATTACGCCATCACTTGAAGAGATGACTTATGTTGCGCAAGAGATGCAGCGCGATGATTATTTCCGTGAGCGTCAAATTCCTTTAATGATTGGTGGCGCTACTACTTCTCGTGTTCATACTGCCGTGAAGATTGCTCCGCATTATGATGGCCCGGTGGTTTATGTGCCAGACGCCTCGCGTTCGGTATCGGTTGCCTCAAGCTTGCTCTCTGATGAAAGTGCTAAGAAGTTTATTCAAGACTTGCGCGATGATTATGTCCGTATTCGTGAGCAACATGCCAACAAGAAGGCTGCCCCAACCATTTCCTTAGAAGCTGCTCGTAAAAATCGCGAGATGATTGATTGGTCTAGCTACGTTCCAGAAAAGCCAAAGTTTATTGGACGCCGCGTTTTTAAAAACTTTGCACTGAGTGATATTGCTAAATACATCGATTGGACACCATTCTTTCAAACTTGGGATTTAGCAGGAAAATTTCCGGCTATTTTGGATGATGAGGTAGTTGGAGTAGAGGCACGCAAAGTGTATGCCGATGCTCAGGCTATGTTGGATAAGTTGGTGAAGGGTCAATGGCTTCAAGCTGATGCTGTGGTCGCTTTTTACCCGGCCAATACAGTGGGTGATGATATTGTTTTATATAGCGATGAGGCTCGCCAACATCCATTATTTGTTTGGCACAATTTGCGCCAACAGTCTGAACGCCCAGTGGTCGATGGTGCGCGCAGACCTAATCGTTGTCTAGCGGATTACGTAGCGCCAAAAGATTCTGGTGTGGCCGACTATCTTGGCTGCTTCGCAGTGACTACTGGCCATGGTGTTGAAAAGAAAGTTGCTGAGTTTCAGGCAAAGCATGATGACTACAGCGCCATTATGTTAAAGGCTCTAGCAGATCGTTTGGCCGAAGCGTTTGCAGAACTGATGCACCATCGTGTGCGAACTGATTTGTGGGGCTATGCAACAGATGAGCTTTTAACCAACGATCAGATGATCAATGAAGAATATCGTGGTATTCGTCCAGCGCCAGGTTATCCTGCTTGCCCAGCGCATGAAGTAAAGCAGGACTTGCTAAGAGTGATTGGCTCTGAAGATATTGGCATGACTCTGACTGAGTCAATGGCGATGAATCCAGCTTCTAGCGTGAGCGGTTTTTATATGGCTCATCCAGATGCGCAATACTTTAATGTTGGAAAAATGAGTAGCGATCAAGTGGAGGATCTTGCTCAGCGTCGAGGGCAGTCTGTCGAGGATGTCCGCCGTCAATTAGCTAGCTTGATAGATTAAACACCCCACATCACAGGCTCATTTTTGGCTTTAGCCTGTTTCATGAGTTCTAAAAAAGGATAAGCCCTTTGGCCAAGTCGGTCGGCTAACTTTGGCTTTTCAGTTTTTTCATTAGCCGGATTATTTGCCTTAGAGCGTTCTTCAAGGTCTTGAAGGATGGCTGTTTCCAAGGCTGTAATGAGAGTGGGGAGCTGTTCTTTAGTGAGGATCCCTCTGGGTTCCAGTGGCCGACCCAAAATATCAAAAATTCGCTGAGTCAGATCCGCCAGCATGATGACGTCCGGACCCGCTTTGGAGCGAAATTGATAGATCATTTTGATAGCTTACCACCTGATAAACTCACCTATCTATGTTGCTGACTAATAAAAATCGTTTAATTGAAATGCTGGGCGCAGCCCTTCAGGGTTTGGCTCAAGAGCGCGGACTAGGTGAGACACCAGCGCCCCGCTTAGAGCGTCCTAAGGCTGTTGATCATGGCGATGTCGCCTGTAATATTGCTCTCCAACTTTCAAAAGCTTGGAAGCTCAACCCAAGAGATCTGGCCCAAGCTTTGGTAGAGCGTTTACAAAAGCAACCTGACTTTAAGCAATTAATCGCATCTTGTGAAATCGCTGGTCCTGGCTTTATTAATTTCAGACTAAGCAATGCAGCCAAAACGGCAGTAGTTGGAGAGATTCTTTCGGGTGGTTCTTATTTTGGTGAGATTGCTCAAGGAGGCGAGCCTATTGCTAGCGCCATGATTGAATTCGTTTCAGCCAATCCCACTGGCCCATTGCATGTTGGTCATGGCAGGCAGGCGGCCCTTGGTGATGCGTTAGCAAATCTATTAGCTACCCAGGGAATTAAGGTGCATCGTGAGTTTTATTACAACGATGCGGGCGTTCAGATAGCCAACCTTGCTTTATCTGTTCAGGCGCGTCTGAATGGTTTGAAACCTGGTGATACTAATTGGCCTGAGCAAGCTTATAACGGTGAATATATTGCGGAGATTGCAACAGCATTTAAAACATCTCCCGAATATCGCGATGATCTAGAAGTTATTCGTCAATTTGCTGTTGCGTATTTGCGCAATGAGCAAGATATCGATTTGAAAATATTTGGTGTGAAGTTTGATTGCTATTACCTAGAGTCTTCTTTATATACAGATGGTAGCGTTGGTGAGATTGTTCAGGATTTACAGAGCATTGGTAAGACCTATGAATCCGAGGGCGCACTTTGGCTCAGAACAACTGATGATGGCGATGACAAAGATCGTGTGATGCGTAAGTCCGATGGTAGCTTTACTTACTTTGTTCCTGATGTCGCATACCACGCCAGCAAATGGAACCGTGGCTTTACAAAAGTGATCAATGTGCAAGGTAGCGATCACCACGGCACGATTGCACGTGTCCGTTCAGGCTTGCAGGGTGTGGCTCAGAAGCGTGGTTGGGAAATCCCGAAGACATATCCAGACTATGTATTGCATAAGATGGTTACCGTGATGCGCAATGGCGAAGAGGTCAAAATTTCTAAGCGGGCTGGCTCATACGTGACAGTGCGCGATTTAGTTGAGTGGTCTGGTGGTGTTACTCCAGAAATGACACCAGAGGAAAGAGAGTTAGCGCTACAGCGCGGACGTGATGCAGTGCGCTTTTTCCTCATCTCTCGCAAAGCGGATACAGAATTTGTATTTGATATTGATTTAGCGCTTCAACAAAACGATGAGAACCCTGTCTTCTATGTGCAATATGCCCATGCGCGGATAAGTTCGATCCTGCAGCAATGGGGCGGCAGCACGTCAGATCTAGCGGGTGCAGACTTATCTTTATTACAAAGTAAAGCTTCAGATCATTTGCTAAGACGTTTGGCTGAGTATCCTGAGGTGTTAACGGATGCAGCAGCTGAATTGGCCCCGCATGCGCTTGCTTTCTATTTGCGGGATTTGGCGGGAGATTTCCATACTTTCTACAACGCCGATCGTGTATTGGTAGATGATGAAAGCCTGAAATTAGCCCGACTTGCTCTTTTATCAGCCACCCGCCAAGTTCTACAGAATGGTTTAAAGGTTCTAGGGGTATCTGCACCAGCAAAGATGTAGTAGCAAAGAATAGCGTGAATAGGTAAGATGAGGAAATGATGAAAAAACCGAATCAGCAGGATGGCTTCATGAAGCACGAAAGAGAATCTATTTCTGTTAATAATGCTCAATATGGCGGCACTATTCTGGGCTTTGTTTTGGGTTTAGGCGCTGGTCTTGGGATTGCATTTTTTATTGCTTTCTACCTTTCTAAAAATACGCCTCAAGAAAGACCTGGCGTACGCGCGCCAAATTTACCAATGTTGATTAAGCCTGCCGCTCAAGCTGAGGGAGAGGCTGCTGCCCCCGCAGAGCAATTAGATTTGAATAAGCCACTACAAGGCAAAAGTCCTGCACCAGCTACCACTGATCCTATTGGCGATTTGGTAGGCGGTAAGAAGTCAGCGGAAGCTGCTGCTCAAGCAGCCGCAAAGAGCGATGCTATTTATTTCTTGCAGGTTGGTGCTTTTACAAAACGTGCAGATGCAGATGCGCAAAAAGCAAGCCTAGCTATTCAGGGTATCCAAACACAATTGAGCGAAGTTACTGCTGATGGAAATACTCTATGGCGTGTTCGCTCAGGGCCTTACAACAGTCCTGAAGAAAGTAATCCAGTGCGTGACAAGTTAAATACCTTAGGTATCAAACCCACTCTTATCAAAGCTAGCAAGTAAAGTAAACATGATGATCGCATTTAGCAAAAGATTATTTTTTGTATTCTCCTTTATCTTTTTGACTGGCCTTGCCATTGCGCAGGGACAAAAAATTGAAGAGGGATTTGAATATCGCGTTTTGCCTGTGCCTCAGCCAGTAGAAACCAAAGGCAAAGTTGAGGTCATTGAATTCTTTTGGTATGGCTGTCCCCATTGCTATGACTTTGAGCCTGATCTTAGTGCTTGGGTGAAGCGTCAACCAAAGGATGTGGTTTTCCGTAGAGTGCCAGTAGCGTTCCGCGATGATTTCTTACCACATAGCCAACTTTTCTATGCGCTTGAGGCGATGAGTAAAGGTAATGCCTTGAATGAGAAGGTGATGTATGCGATGCATAAGGAAAATAAACGTTTACTGACCGAGCCTGAAATTACAGATTGGGTTGCCTCACAAGGCGTTGATAGTAATACTTTCTTAGCCACCTATCGCTCCTTTGCTGTTGTGTCTAAGGCAAGAGCTGCCAAGCAATTGGCGGAGGCATATCGTATTGACGGTGTTCCTACGATTGTGATGCAGGGCAAGTACGTTACTTCACCATCTATAGCTGGGACTAAAGCTAAAGCAATTGCTGTGATGGATTATCTCGAAGAGAAAATTCGGAAAGATAAGTACAAGTAGTAATTCTCAAGCATTACAAGTACTCCTTCTTCTTGCTTAGATTTTAACGAAGCGCCGCATAATCCAGAAATAGAGTGGATAAGGCAGAATTCTTAAGAACTTTAAAAATCCTGAGAATCTCTTGGGGAAGTGAATATCAAATTCCCCTCTTTGGATGCCGCTTAAAATTTCTTTGGCAGCTTCTTCAGCCGTAATCAAGGCAGGCATTTCAAAATCATTTTGAGCAGTAGCCTCGGTTGCAACAAAACCCGGGGAGATCATATGAACACTGATACCTTGCGGTAGTAAATCGTAGTACAGAGTTTCACAGAAATTGATGATGCCGGCTTTACTAGGACCATAAGCTAATGCTTTAGGTAGGCCGCTATATCCTGCAACGCTACCAACAATGGCAATATGTCCGGAATGCGCCTTGAGCATTTCAGGTAGGACTAGTGCAACTGCCCTCATGGGTCCGAGGAGATTGGCCTCAATCGTTTGCTCTGCAATATTGATCTCAAAATCGTCTGCCCGTAAGGGCACATAGATGCCTGAGACAAATAGTAATAAATCTAATCCACCCCAAGTTTTAAGGAGAGTCTGATAGCCATGAGTGAGTTGATCACGATTGGTGACATCTAATGGAATGACTAAGGTTTGAGTAAGCTTTGCATGCTCTGCGATTGTATTTAAACGTTCTACTCTTCTGCTCGATAACGCAACTTTAGCGCCTTGATTGATGAAGGCTTTAGCGCATGCTTCGCCAATTCCGCTAGAGGCGCCAATGACCCAGATGCGCTTTCCTGCAAAATTTGCTATACCTGTTTGTTTCATGCTGTCAGCGCATCCGGAGATGTTGGGGCTTGCTGATGACTTAAAGTGAACTGCACAACATCAATATTGCGCTCTGAAAATCCTGCGGCACAATACATCAAATAGAAATTCCAAAGTCTGATGAATGCCTCATCAAAGCCTAGTTCGCGAACTTCTTGGAGTTTTTGGTTAAAACTGTCGCGCCAGAGGCAGAGTGTTTTGGCATAGTCAGATCCAAACGCAAATTCCGCCTCAATTTGAAGACCAGCCTTTTCTGCACTTGCTTTAAAGCTAGAGCGAGAAGGTAGCATTCCACCTGGAAAGACATATTGCTGAATAAAGTCAGTGTTGTGGCGATAGCGTTCAAATAATTCTTCAGCAATCACAATCGTTTGAATGCAGGCTTTACCGCCAGCCTTGAGGCATTTAGCAATCATCTGAAAGTATTCTGGCCAATGTTTTTCTCCAACAGCTTCAAACATTTCAACGGAAGCAATCCCATTGAATTTTTCTTGGCAGTCACGATAGTCTTGCAACCGAACTTCAAACGATTGGGCCTTATTTGCTTTTGCCTCTATCTTTGCCAAACGATTTTCAGCAAAGGCTTTTTGTTCAGTCGAAAGTGTCAGGCCAGTAATGGAGCGCTCACTTAATAATGCCTCCTCCATAATGCCACCCCAGCCACAGCCAATCTCTAATATATGATCTCCTGGTTTAGTCTTGAGTGATTCCAGAATCCGCCTGATCTTAGCGCGCTGCGCTTCAGCCAGTGTTTGCCTGTCGCTTTCTGAGAACCAGGCACTGGAGTAACTCATCGTTGGGTCTAACCACAGGCTATAAAAAGCATTCCCTAGATCGTAGTGTGCATGAATATTCTTGCGGCTACCAGCTTTGCTGTTATCACGAAGCCAGTGCTTAAAACGGTAGAGGATCGATCCAAGCCAGCTACCGTAAATTGCTTTTTCAAGAATGGTGCGATTACGAATAGCCAATTCCAAAATCGCTTGGAGATTAGAAGTGTTCCACTCGCCGCGGATATAGCTCTCTGCAAAGCCGATATCGCCATGTGACATCACTTGTTTGAAAACAGACCAATCATGAATTTGAATGTCAGCATTTAATGAATCTGTATGCTTACCAAATTCTCGTATTTCACCATCTGGCAAAGTCATTTTGAGATAGCCACTGCTGAGTCTGGACAAACTGGTCAGAAGTGCTTTGCTACTGAGATCTTTACTAGATGAGTTAATCGCGCGGTTTTGCGGGCGCGAAAAATTGAGTCGTGAGAGTAAGTTTTGTCCGGGGCGATTCATCTACTGACTTCAAATTCTGGTGGTTTAGGTTTTGAATGAAAAGGTACACCTTTAATCCATAATTTTAATGCTTGCCAGTGAATACGGAAAATGACTCCCAAGCTCATTAATGGGTAGCGTAAGAGCGCTAAATAAAGCGTGGATTTGCTAAGCAGGCGGCTTTTTCCGCTAATGCTGGTATTGATGAGGGGCAGGCCATCTTCGTGAAGTTCAATGCGGGCAACAGAGTGTTGCTTGGAATTGCTATCTTGAGCAAACAAGAACCGGAACCGATATTCACCACGGACTGCACAAAAAGGTGACACATGAAATACTTTTTTACTGGTGAGGGTCTCGCCGGATAGAAGCGGCTCTCCAGAATCTTTGTGTAATAAATAACAGTGACGCTCGCCAAAGGTATTATTTACTTCAGCCAATACTGCGTAAACTTTTCCATCTGCCTCGGAGCAGATCCAAAAGCTGACAGGGTTAAAAACATAGCCTAATACTCTAGGAAAAGTTTGTAACCAAATTTCCCCATCCTTATTCAGTAGATTGTTTTCTTGCAGAATATTTTCAATCCAGGCTAGACTGTCTTTGCCTCCAAGCCCATGGTCTTTATCGAAGAATGAACATAAACTTAGTTTGTTGTCGCCTAGACCACCATTGCTCAGAAGCTGAGGATTTTGTCTGCGAGCCCGCATCGGGATAGATACGGTAAATACACCATATCCAAAAGCATTCTTTGCCGGTCGAAGACGACTATGTTTTACATCTCCAAAGTTAATCTTTGCTTGATTCATTTAGCGTGCATCTTGTTTTGGGATGACATTGAGAGCCGGGCGGATGCTTTCAATTAAAGCTTCTGCGACTAGTTCGCCAGAGCGCAGACCATCTTCATGGAAGCCAAAGCCAGTCCATGCCCCGCAATACCAAATAGATGAGTTACCTTGAATGAGTGGCAACTCTTTCTGTGCTTGAATAGCGCCCATGTCAAATATTGGATGTGAATAATGAATTTCTTGATGTACCAGTTTTGGATCTGGTTCTGAGGAGGGGTTAAGACTCACAATAATTTGGGTATTGTTGAGTTTTGCAGGTAAAGGCTGTAAGCGATTAATGAGGTAATTGACGCTAACGTGCTGCTTCGAGCTTGGTGCTGCACCAGACTTTGCTGTGTAGTTCCATGCAGCCCAGCAACGCTTTGCTTCCGGCAAGAAATTGGTATCCGTGTGTAAAATCGCACGATTTTTTTGATAGGGAATGGCGGCTAAGATATTTCTGGCTTGTTGCTCAATCCCATGCACAAGCTCTAAGGCTTGATCGCTATGACAGGCCATCACTACTTCGTCAAACCAGGCTGAGCCTGCAGAACTAATCACTTCAACTTGGGCGCTTTCATCTTGGCTTGTGTTGACGCGCAATACAGAATCACGCTTAATCGCGACCTGATTTTTTTCTAAGGCACTGACTAAGCGCTTTACGTATTCTCGGGATCCGCCTTGAATGGTGAGCCATTGCGGCCGATTTTGAATTTGCAGTAAACCGTGATTGTGACAAAAACGGATCATCGTCTGGATTGGAAATTCCAGCATTTGCTCCACAGAGCAAGACCAGATTGCACCAATCATAGGCAGGAAATAATTCTCTCTAAAGCTGTGACTAAAGCGATTTCGGTTTAGGAAATTAGCAATCGTTTCATCTGGCTGAGTATGATGATGACCCGCAGCAATCTGTTCATGAGCAAGCCGAGTTGCCATGCGATTAAAACGCAGAATGTCATAAGCCATACGCCAAAATGACAGAGATAGTAAGTTAGAGCGTTGTCCAAAAAATGAATTGATGTCATTGCCAGCCCACTCTATCTTTCGATGCGCAGGATTTTTTTCAGAAACATCAATCGACACAGAAAAAGACATTTCAGAAGGGGCAACTGGAGCCTGGATTTCCTCGAACAGTCTAACTAGTCTGGGGTAAGTCTTGCGGTTAAATACTAGAAAGCCAGTATCAACACCGTGCGCAACACTTTCACCAGCGATATTGCAAGTAAAGTCAACGGTATTGCTGTGACCACCAATATGATCCCCGCCTTCGTATATTGTCAGTTCAATATCTGGGTTCTGTCTTAATGCATATGCACACCCAAGTCCAGAGATTCCAGCGCCAACAATCGCAATTCTTTTTTTGCTCACTGAACTTTTTCCTCTAGGAGTTTTTCTATTTGATTGGTGATACTGCTACTAGTGGGCTTGGTCATACTTCCAAAAGAATCAATCACGTTGCCATTACGGTCTATTAAATATTTATAGAAATTCCATTTTGGCGTTGTGCCTGTTTTGGCAATTAACATTTTGAAGAGGGGGTTCGGGTTACTTCCAGAAACATTACTCTTGGCAAACATCGGGAACTTCACATCGTAAGTATTTTTACAAAAGTCAGCAATTTCTTTGTTACTGCCTGGTTCTTGTTGGCCAAAGTCATTCGATGGAAAGCCCAGCACAACAAAACCTCGATCTTTATATTTAGCGTAAATTTTTTCGAGACCTTCATACTGGCTCGTAAATCCGCAAAAACTTGCTGTATTGACCGCCAGGATGACCTTGCCTTGATATTGGCAAAGACTTTGCGGTGCTTCGTCTTGGAGACGGAGGAAAGTGTGCGAAAGCAGGGGGCTGCAATTAGGGGCGGCATTTGCAATCTCGATTCCAGAAATGGAGAAAAAGAGTACGAAAAGCCAACCAGCCACTTTATTGAGTCTCTTGCGGTTCATATTGTCACTTTATTTTTCTGCTTTTGAGTGCCCAAGTTTAAGACATTCTGGGTAATATCGCAGCTTAGTTTGTAATGCCATTAATATTGCGTTATGAGCTCTTTGCCCCCACCTTCATTTGAGTCTAAAGTTTGCCCAGCCGAGCAACTTGAGGCACGAATTGCTAAATTGCCCAGACCCCTAGTATTTACCAACGGTGTATTTGATATCTTGCATCGTGGCCATGCGAGTTACCTTTCTCAAGCCCGTTCTCTAGGGGCAAGTCTTGTAGTTGGCGTGAATTCAGATGCTTCGGTAAAAATGCTGGGTAAAGGTGACGATAGACCTATTAATTCTGAATCTGATCGGCAAGCTTTATTAGCTGCTCTTGAAAGTGTTGATATGGCCGTGCTATTTACCGAGCAAACCCCAGTAAATCTAATTGAGAAAATTCGTCCTGATATTTATGTCAAGGGAGGCGATTATGAGATTGATACTTTGGCTGAAACTCAGCTTGTCAAAACGTGGGGTGGCAAAGCCATTGCCATTCCATTTTTGTATGAGCGCTCTACAACCAGTTTGCTAGGCAAAATTCGCTCTTAATGATTTTGTAAAAGCCAACTCCAAATACCTCGCAGTACTAGCCCCTCACTGGTTTCTATATTTAATGTATTCAGTTTGCTAAATTGCTTCATTTCAGTTGCTAATATTTTTGCGTTACCACCATCAAGCCAAATTTTTTCAACGGGTTGATTCATTTGTTTTGCAAGCTCGATCGCACACTGGATGGCACCAATTTGCGCGGCATTACATCCGCTAATAATGGCCTCATTCGTGGATAAACCAAAACCATGTTGAGACTCTACTGGAGTTGCTAGTGGTAGTTGTGCCGTATTTTCTTCTAAACTCTTGCGCATGACTTCAAGGCCCGGCAGAATCCAGCCGCCATAATGCACGCCGTTAGAACCAAGTAAATCAATGGTTGTGGCAGTGCCTGCGTTGATGATTAAGGCATTTGTTTTTGATAGTGCACGCGCTGCGATGACGGCGGCCCAGCGGTCAGCCCCTAGTTTGCTGGGGTCTTGATATAGGGTGCGAATGCCATCAACAGTACTATCACCCATGAGTTGCTTCCATTCAACATCTTGCCACTGTGGAAAGAGTGACTTGAGGTGCTCGATAGCTTCTTGCCCTGCGACGCAACTAAATGCAATGGTACTAGGTTTAGGTAAAGTTTTAGAAATGTAATCAGCCAACTCCGCTCTATGCTCTGCGGATTGCAGTGACTTACTGCTAATAGCTCCAGAGTAGGCCCACAATTTTTTCTGTTGATCAGAAGGATTTTGAGCAGACTCAACTGCTGCCCACTTTAAGCGCGTATTACCGATATCAAATAATAAATACAGACTCATGATTGCACTCTCAGTGATACGTCACCAGCATAAATAGCAATCGTTTTATCTTCCTGCTCAAGCAAAAGAGCGCCATTCATATCAACCCCTTTTGCGATACCGTAACTAGGATCTTTACTGGCGCCTGAAATAGAGACTTTCTGATCTGTAAAAGCATCCCAGTGAAGCCATTCTTGTTGATAGGCAGCAAAACCTAGTTGATCAAATTTTTTGAAATGCTCCTCGAATGACTCTAGTAGCGTTAGCCAAAGATATTCGACATCAGGGAGTTTGCTTCCCTGTGGAAGTAACTCTTCTAAGGAGCTGACTTTTATCCCGTTTTGCAGATCTTTTTCGATTGCATTAGCACTGCATAAATTAATGCCAACACCGACGATCATCCAGCTTGGATCCCCAACTTGGGCTTGTCCACCTTCAACTAGAATTCCGGCTAGCTTTGCGCCGTTTAGCAATAAATCGTTAGGCCATTTGAGGCGCAATCCTGCTTGGTGAAGATCGAATGGATCAAGTTGATATGCGCGAGCAATGCCTTTAATGACGGCAATACCAACTAATAGACTAAGACCGGTTAGTTCTGTAGGGCTGCGATGAAAGGGGAAGGCCATTGAGAAGCAAAGGGAGTCCTCTGGGTTAGAGAGCCACGCGCGTCCCGCCCTTCCTTTGCCAGCAGTCTGTATGTGGGCAATACGAGCTACAGGATCTATCAGCGCGCCAGCACGCCAGCGCTCCAAGAGATCATCATTTGTTGATTTAGTCTCGATAACACGTTCAAGGATGCAATTAGCGGTCATTTCGCCATTGTAGAAAGGTCTGACCTAGAATTGTGGAATGGATGTAAATGATCAGCGCCCCCGCAAACTAATATGGCCTCTACAAGCGATGCCGCTGGCTCGCGCAATGAGTCTTGCTTATGCATTACTGATTCTCTATGTCAGCCTAAATCCATTTGATTTTGACTTTCAGAATGGGATTGCTACATGGGCCTGGCTAGATGCCCCTTTACCGCGCTTCATCACGCTTTTTGATGTTTCAGTGAACATCTTGGCCTATATTCCTTTTGGATTTTTACTAGTCTTTTCGGCATATCCTCGCTGGCGAAATTTTGTTGCTTTAGGAATGGCTATTAGCTTAAGTGCTCTATTGGCCCTGAGTGTTGAAACTCTACAAACTTGGGTTCCAACGCGTATTCCAAGCTTGATGGATTGGTGGGCCAATGTGTTTGGAGGTTTATTGGGCGGTTTATTGGCTATTCCTTTGGGACCCGAGTGGCTATCTGGAACTGCCATCCGGCGCAAGTTTGGTCAATGGTTCGGTGTGAATTGGGCGATATGTGCTCTTTTTCTGCTATTTCCATGGTCGCAGATTTATCCCCAAAGCTCATGGCTTGGCGTAGGACTTTGGGGACACGTCATTTTTGGCCCTGTTGATTGGGGTACGACAGTCATTAATCAAGTCATTCAAGAAACCCTCATTACTGGTTTTTGTTGGTTTGGCGTTGCGCTTTTGCTTTCTTCGGGGATGCGCCTCAAGGCGCCACAATGGCATATCCTTAACGGCTTACTGGGTCTTACGGTGTTGCTAAAAATTCTGTTTACAGCGCTTCAGTTTGGTTGGGAGTTCAGCTTCATTTGGCTGACAGCAGGCGCCTTTTGGGGAATGTTATTGGCAATAGTTGCACTACGTTGGGCTTTGCGTTTGAAGTTAATAACAAAGCAATTGTTAGCAATATTTTGTTTGATAGGTATTACGGTCGCCATTAATGTAATGCCTGATAACCCCTATTTCATCCTGACTCTCAGGCATTGGAACCAGGGACGACTATTGCACTTTAATGAGTTAATGCAATGGGTTTCAGTGATATGGTTACCACTAGCCTCTGTTTGGATGATTCGCAACCTAGTAGACCTGAAATCAAAGTATTGATGAATATAATTTTCTGATGAGCTTTTCACACCACCTATTTTTTTGTTTGAATCAACGCAGTAATGGGGAAGATTGTTGCGATCGGCATAATGCCTTTGCGCTATTTGAATACGCCAAGAACCGGGTCAAAGAGCTGGGGCTAGCTGGACCCGGAAAGATTCGTGTGAATAAAGCAGGATGTTTGGATCGTTGTGCTGATGGACCAGTGATGGTCGTCTATCCAGAGGGTGTTTGGTATACCTTGGTAGATAAAGAAGATGTAGAAGAAATTATCCAATCCCATTTAATCAATGGCCTTCCAGTAGAGCGCTTGCAGCTAGCGTAGCGCTTTTGAGCAATTTGTAGTTTTTAGTTATTGTTGAAAGTTTTCTTCATGAATAGCCGTACAAAAGTAATTCATATAGATGGCATCGTGGGCGCGATAGAAATGTCCATCGATCTTCCTGATGAATTAAAAAATGATCCATCATTTGCAGTACGTGGACTCGCCTTAGTTGCGCATCCGCATCCTCTGTTGGGCGGCACTATGGACAACAAAGTTGCACAAACAATGGCCCGTGCATTTAATCAATTGGGATATGTCAGTGTGCGTCCAAACTTTCGGGGTGTTGGGGGTACTGCAGGTGTTCACGATCATGGTGTAGGAGAACTAGAAGATTTACTGCATGTCACTGAGTGGATGCAAATCCCATCTAGTTGGTCTCAATTTGAAGGGACAGTACATCAACCTTGGGTCAATGCGGCCAATACTTTGCCGCTGGTGGTTTCAGGGTTCTCGTTCGGCAGTTTTGTGGGCAGTCATTTGGTGCAAAGGCTTGCTGAGCTTGGGCGTCCTGCCGAGCGTTTAGTAATGGTGGGAAGTGCTGCTGGTAAGTGGACATTGGCTCCGGTGCCCGCTGATACCATTCTGATTCATGGTGAGCTGGACGAAACTATTCTCTTGAAAAATGTCTTTGATTGGGCACTTCCGCAAGAGTTAACAGTGCAAGTAGTGCCTGGCGCAGACCATTTCTTTCATCGTAGACTGCATTGCATTCGCAACATCATTACAAGCGCCTGGCTAGGTATGCCAGACCATCGCAAGAGTTGATTGGAACAATAGGAAATTGAGTTAATAAAATTATGGCCGAAGAAAAATCACTCATTGAATATCCCTCTCTTTTTCCGATTAAGGTGATGGGAAAAAATATTCCTGAGTACCTGCCCGCAATCATTCATATTGCTAAACAGTTTGATCCAATATTGGATGAGAGTAAGGTGGAGCAAAGACCATCGAAGGATGGAAATTATCTTGGCATTACTCTGCCGATTACCGCAACCAGTCGTGAGCAACTTGACGAGCTTTATCGAACGCTTTCAACTCATCCATTGGTGAGTATTGTTCTCTAACTAGCGCTCATGACGGCTTTAGTAAAACATCTTGGTTTGGCTGATTACGCAAAAACATATGAGGCAATGCGCGCTTTTACTAAGGATCGCGATTCTAGTACTCCAGATGAGATTTGGATCTTGGAGCATCCGCCAGTATTTACTTTAGGTTTGGCTGGCGATGCTGGTAACTTGCACTCCCCAAGCAATCAAATCCCGCTGGTGCAAGTAGATCGTGGCGGGGAGATTACTTACCATGGGCCTGGTCAGATCGTTGTGTACTTATTGCTCGACCTGAAGCGTCTTGGAATATTTGTAAAAGAGTTGGTCTCGCGTATTGAGCAGTCCCTAATTGATACCCTGGGAGATTTTGGAATACAGGCTGAAAGAAAACCAGGCGCACCAGGGATCTATATTTCTCAGCAGGCTGGAGTTTCGCCAGAATGGTTTGGGGCAAAAGTGGCAGCTCTTGGACTCAAGGTCTCTAAAAGCTGCTCCTATCATGGCTTAGCGCTGAATGTAGCAACTGATTTAGATGCTTTTGGGCGCATCCACCCTTGTGGTTATGAGGGCTTAAGGACAGTAGACATGCAAACCCTTGGGATCAAGGACAATATGGATTCAATTAGCCAAAAGCTTTTGAGCCATTTGCAAAAGCAACTAATACCATCATGACTGTTAACAAGACCGATACTAAGCAATCTATTGAAGGGCGACAAGACCTTCAGTATGACGCTACGCGTAAGCAAAAATCGAGTGAGAAGACTGCACGCATTCCAATCAAGATTGTGCCTCTTCAGGAAGTTCTCAAAAAGCCAGATTGGATTCGGGTAAAGGCTGCATCAGGCAACTCACGTTTTGCGGAGATAAAAAAGATTCTGCGTGAAAACGAATTAGTAACTGTTTGTGAAGAAGCCAGCTGCCCCAATATTGGTGAATGCTTTGGTAAGGGTACGGCGACATTCATGATCATGGGCGATAAGTGCACGCGACGTTGCCCGTTTTGTGATGTAGGTCACGGCAGACCAGATCCGCTAGATCAGAAAGAGCCGGCTAACTTGGCTCGCACAATTGCAGCGTTGAAATTAAATTATGTCGTGATTACTAGCGTTGATCGCGATGACTTGCGTGATGGTGGGGCGATGCATTATGTCGATTGCATTTCACAATCACGCGGCCTGTCTCCAAATACGCGTATTGAAGTATTGGTGCCCGATTTCCGTGGTCGCCTGGACAAGGCGCTTGATATTTTTGCAGAGCATGCACCCAATGGTTTGCCTGATGTCATGAACCACAACCTAGAAACGGTTCCCCGTTTATACAAACAAGCGCGACCAGGGGCCGACTATTTGCATTCACTGAAGTTATTGAAAGACTTTAAAGAACGCTTTCCTAAGATCCCAACAAAGAGTGGTTTGATGGTTGGGTTGGGAGAGACTGACGAAGAGATTTTAGAGGTCATGCAGGATATGCGTGAGCACGATATTGATATGCTCACTATCGGTCAATATCTTGCGCCTTCAGGTCATCATCTGCCTGTTCAACGTTATGTTCACCCTGATGTATTTAAGATGTTTGAAGAGAGGGCTTATGCAATGGGCTTCTCGCATGCCGCAGTTGGTGTAATGGTGCGCTCTAGTTATCATGCAGATCAACAGGCGCATGGAGCGGGCGTTGTTTAAAAGTGTTTTAAGAGCTTGTGTAGTTTTAGCAGCCTGTATTTTAGCAGCCTGCAGTCCTAAGCTTAATTGGCGCACAGTCCAATCTCCTGAGCAGCGATATACAGCTCTCTTTCCGGGTAAGCCAGACAAACTTGAGCGACTCATCCCCTATCAAGATCAAGAATTCAAACAAACGCTTGAGGCAGTAAAAATCGATGATGATATTTATTCCATCAGTTCGCTTCAGGTACCATCCAATCAATCAGATTCAGCTCAGAAAATCATTGATCAATTACACAGTAATTTATTGGAGCGAGCAAAAGCATCGGGCGGTACTGTTTTGACAGAAGATGTTTTCTATCAAGCTGGCAGTCATCAGCGATTGCCTATTAAAGATTATTTCATTGCGTTTAGCTCAAACAGTAAAGCTCAACAAACTATGAGAGTGCGCTGGATAGTGCGTTCAGTTGAGGGTGGTGGAGTTTGGATATATCAAGTATCTGTATTGCATGCAAATGCAGATAGCAGCGATGCAAAAGTAGCTTTATCTAAAGAAGAGTACGCAAACTTTTTTAATGAGTTTCATCCAGAGTGAAACTGTAGAGCGAAAAATGAAAGTGGATTAATTTTTTTCTAGTGCGGCAACTTTTGCTTCAAGTGCTTCTAGTTTTTCCCTGGTCTTTGCAAGTACTTTGCTTTGTAACTCGAATTCTTCACGAGTCACGAGATCCATTTTCTGAAAACCTTGATTCATCATTGCACGCACATTCTTTTCAATTTCTTGAGCTGGTGAATTACGAATGGCATCACCCACTTTATTTTGCATATCGTTAGCAATGCGTTGGATTTGCTCGAGGATTTCGCCAGGTTTTTGCATGATGGGTTTTTCAGTTGGGTTAAGAGTTGCATAAAACACACACATTCTTATTTTATGTTGGATGGCTAAAAATAGGCGAAAAGGCTTAAAACAGCCCAAAAAGGCCAAAATTCACATATATGGGGCAAGATTAAGCACCGAAAAAGTGCAGGTGCCTTATTAGGGGGATTTATGACAAATCCATGAATACCCAAAAGATCATAGTTTCTTCATGCATTAAGCATCCAACCCATTTTTTATTACAACCAGTAAGGAGCATTAGATGAAAACTTTACACAAGACTGCAATCTCTGCGGTCGCAGCAGGCTTATTAAGCGGTTTGGCTTACACGCCAGCATTTGCGGCTGATGAGCCAGAAGCAAGCCCGATCACTGCAAACCTAACCGTAGTAAATGACTATCGTTATCGTGGTATCAGTCAGTCAAACTTCAAGCCAGCCATTCAAGGTGGTTTTGACTATGCACATGAGAGCGGATTCTACATTGGTAACTGGAACAGTTCGATTAGCTGGATTAGTGACGCAATGAACAATCCATATTTGTCATCTAGCAACGCCGTTTCATCCTCAATAGAAATGGACTTCTATGCAGGCGTTAAGAAAGAATTTATCGGAGAAGGATTTGCATCTGATTTTGGCGTATTGCAGTACTACTACCCAACATCAGGAATTCCAAATGGGTATGTAAATCCAAATACTACTGAGTTGTATGCTGCGCAAAACTTTACCTTTGGTTCCGTTACCGGTTTTGCTAAATTCTCATACGCTGTAACAGATACATTTGGAAACTACAACAGTAAGGGTTCTTACTATCCAGACTTGACCCTTAACTACGATACTGGAATATGGGGTCTTACAGCCAATGCACACGTTGGATATCAGTACATTGCTGGCACCTATGGCCCTACTGATTCAAGGGCAAATACTAATTTATATAGCTATAAAGACTGGAAGGCTGGTTTTACTAAGGACTTTGGTGGTGGTTTAAGCGCTGCAATTGCTTATGTAGGTACAAACGCTAAAACTAGATATAACGGAGTTCCTGGTACATATTTGAGCCCTCAGGGTAAAGACCTTGGTCGTTCTGGCGGATTAATTTCCCTAACAAAAACTTTCTAATTTCCACCTCTGAACGGAGCAATATATGAAATTAATTACCGCAATCATCAAGCCCTTCAAGCTTGACGAAGTGCGCGAAGCTCTCTCGGAAGTGGGAGTTTCGGGCATCACCGTCACTGAAGTTAAAGGCTTTGGTCGTCAAAAGGGTCACACCGAGTTGTATCGCGGTGCCGAGTATGTTGTTGACTTTTTGCCTAAGGTAAAAATTGAAGCTGCTGTTGAAGATGGCATCTTGGAGCGTGCGATTGAAGCAATTGAAAAATCAGCACGTACTGGCAAGATTGGTGATGGCAAGATTTTTGTCTCTCCAGTCGAGCACGTCATTCGTATTCGTACCGGTGAAACCGGTGCGTCAGCACTTTAAAGAGAGGTTCAAAATGTTAACTTGGATGAAACGACTCATTGCTGGTGGTGCTATGGCCTTGGCTATTGGTGCTACTGGTGTAATGGTGACTTTGCCAGCGCATGCTGATGAAGTTAAAAAACCAGCAGTGACTGCTCCTGCCGCAACTCCAGCAGCTGCAGAACCTGCGCCCGTTCTTTGTTCCGAAAAGTGCAACAAAGCTGATTCCGCATGGATGATGGTATGTACAGCTTTAGTGTTGTTAATGACACTTCCTGGCTTGGCTTTGTTCTACGGTGGTTTAACACGTAGTAAGAATATCTTGTCTATCTGTATGCAATGCTTCATGGTGTTTTCGTTGATTACAGTGCTCTGGTCTATTTATGGCTACAGCTTTGCATTCACGGAAGGCGGGGCATTTGTTGGCGGACTTGATCGTTTGTTCTTGGGTGGGATGACTCCGGACTCAGTAGCGGCAACCTTTAGTAAAGGCGTTGTCATTCCTGAATTTATATTCATGGCCTTCCAAGCAGTGTTTGCAACGATTACTTGCTGCTTGATCATCGGCTCTTTTGCTGAGCGCGCTAAGTTCTCTGCAATCTTGGTCTTCATGGTCCTTTGGTTCACATTTAGCTACTTGCCAATCGCTCACATGGTTTGGTTCTGGCCTGGCCCTGATGACATCAAAGATGCTGCATCACTCGAAGCCATTACAGCTCGCGCTGGTTGGTTGTGGCAAAAAGGTGTTCTCGACTTTGCTGGCGGTACTGTTGTGCACATCAACGCTGCGGTTGCTGGTTTAGTTGGTTCCTTTTTGATCGGTAAGCGTTTGGGTTATGGCAAAGAAGCAATGAAGCCACATAACTTAGTTTATGTAATGACTGGCGCTGCACTCTTGTGGTTTGGCTGGTTTGGTTTCAATGCAGGTTCAGCACTCGAAGCAAACGGTAGCGCAGCATTGGCTTTCGTTAATACTTATTTAGCTACCGCTGCTGCAGTATTGGGTTGGTCTGTTGCTGAGTGGGTTCTCAAAGGTAAGCCTTCTATGTTGGGCGCTGCTTCTGGCTGCGTAGCTGGCTTGGTTGCAATTACTCCTGCCGCTGGTTTTGCTGGCCCAATGGGTTCTATCGCAATTGGCTTGTTCGCCGGCGTAGTTTGCCTCTGGGGAGTTACTGGTCTGAAGAAGATTTTGGGATCAGACGATAGCTTGGACGTATTTGGAGTTCACGGCGTAGGCGGTATTTCCGGTGCATTGTTGACTGGTGTATTCGCTGATCCAGCATTGGGCGGCTCTGGTATTTGGGACTATGTTGCTAATGCTGTTGCTCCTGACTATTCCATTGCTAGCCAATTATGGATTCAAGCTCAAGGCGTGATCACTACTGTAATTTGGTCTGGCGTTGTTTCTTATATTGCCTTCAAATTGATCGATATCGTGATCGGTTTGCGTGTCAAGGAAGAAGAAGAGCGCGAAGGCTTGGATATCAGCTCACATGGTGAGACTGCATACGAGTCTTAATTAGTAGATTTACCCCTCACTGGGCGGCTTTTTTGGCAGCCTAGTTTTAAGCGCGGGATCCTCGAATCCCGCGTCTTTCTTTTAATAATCTTACAATGGTGGAATGGTTCCACATCTCATCACTGCCCTAAGCGGCCCTTTGCTCGAATTAGAGTCAAAGGTGTTAGAAGCTACCCCAACGATTGAGCGCTGGTTTAGGCTGGAATGGCAGGAACATACCCCGCCATTCTACTGTTCAGTAGATTTAAGAAATTCTGGTTTCAAGCTGGCCCCAGTTGATACCAACCTATTTCCTGGTGGATTTAACAATCTCTCTCCACAGATGTTGCCCTTGGCTGTACAGGCAGCAATGGCTGCGATTGAGAAGATTTGTCCAGAAGCCAAAAATTTATTACTCATTCCTGAGCGCCATACCCGCAATACCTTCTATTTGCAGAATATTGCGCGCTTGTCTTCGATCTTGCGTCAGGCTGGACTCAACGTTCGCCTGGGTACTTTTTCTGAAGAGATTAAGAAGCCAACTTGGATTGAGTTACCCGATGGCAATCGTTTGTTGATGGAGCCTCTAGCGCGCTTAGGATTAAAAAAACAGCGCTTAGGCTTAAAAGATTTTGACCCCTGCTCTATTTTGCTCAATAACGATTTATCGGCTGGTATTCCACCGATTCTGGAAAACATCCACGAGCAATACCTATTACCTGGACTGCATGCAGGTTGGCACATCCGTCGTAAGTCAAATCATTTTGCTGCTTATGAAGAAGTAGCCAAGAAGTTTGCTAAGGTTGTTGATATCGATCCTTGGATGATTAATCCCTACTTTACGAGTTGCTCGAATGTCAATTTCCATGAACGTAAAGGTGAAGAGGAATTACAAACCGCAGTGGAGCAAGTGCTGAAAAAGACTGCCAAGAAATACCGTGAATATGGCATTAAAGAAAAACCTTATGTCGTAGTAAAGGCTGATGCTGGCACTTATGGAATGGGTGTGATGGTAGTGAACGATCCCACTCAACTCAAGGGGCTGAACCGCAAAGATCGCAATAAGATGAGTGTTGTCAAAGAGGGTCTTGAGGTAAGTGATGTCTTAATTCAAGAGGGTGTTTATACCTTTGAGAAGGTGAACGAGGCAGTTGCAGAGCCTGTGGTGTACATGATTGATCGCTACGTGATTGGTGGCTTCTATCGTGTGCATACCGATCGTGGCCCAGATGAAAATCTCAATGCCCCCGGAATGCATTTTGTACCATTAGCATTCGAGCAAAACTCCATGCCAGATCTTGCTGCTAAGCCTGGCAGCGCAGCTCCGAATCGCTTTTACCTCTATGGTGTTGTCGCCCGCTTAGCATTACTGGCGGCTTCGCTTGAGCTTGAGAGAACCGATCCAGATATGGAAGCAGCATAAATCAATGCTGAGAACTTAATAGAAGAATATGGATCTTTTATTTATTGCTGACCCTCTCGAATCTTTCAAGATTAAAAAAGACTCCACTTTAGCGATGATGCGGGTTGCTCAAGAAGCTGGTCATCGTTTGTGGTTCTGTCAGAGCCGCAATATTTTGTGGAAAGACAATCTCGTTGTGGCCGACTGTCAGTCGCTCATGATTAAGCCTAGCTCTACATCTTGGTTTGAGTTGGGTGAGATTGAATCAAAGGCACTCAATACATTCTCTGCGGTACAAATGAGAACTGACCCACCGTTTGATATTGAGTATCTCAATGCAACGTGGCTTTTATCTGCCGCTAAGAAGCAGGGCACAAGAGTGTTGAATGATCCTACTGCAGTACGCGATCACTCCGAGAAACTTTCTATCACTGAATTTCCTGAGCTGATTCCACCAACGCTGGTGACTCGCGAACTGAGCGCGGTGGAAGAGTTTCATCAAGTGCATAGCGATATCGTCATTAAGCCACTGGATGGGATGGGTGGCATGGGCGTCTTTCGGGTGGGGCCTGATGGTTTGAACCTCGCCAGTATTGTTGAAACATTAGGCGAGAATGGCGCCAGAACTCTGATGATTCAACGTTTCTTGCCTGAGATCGCTGATGGTGACAAGCGCGTCCTGTTGATTGGTGGCGAGGTTGTGCCGTTTTCGTTGGCTCGCATTCCTCAGGGTAAAGAGATTCGTGGCAACTTAGCAGCAGGGGGCAAAGGTGTGGCAATGCCTTTGAGTGATGTCGAAAAGCAAATCGCTGAAAAACTTGCTCCCATCCTCAATCAACGCGGTTTATTCTTAGTTGGCTTGGATTTAATTGGCGGCTATTTGACGGAGATCAATGTTACTAGCCCAACGTGTTTTGTTGAAATTACTGATCAAAGTGGTTTTGATGTTCCACAGCTTTGGTTAAAGGCTCTAGAGAGGACATTGTCATAACATGACTGGAATCGTAATCGTTGCCCATACTCCTGTTGCAAGTGCAATGCTGAGTTTTGCAGAGCATACTTTTGGTGTTGTACCAGAGCGTGTAAGGGCGGTGGATATACCCCCTTATGAAGACACTAAGGTGAGTTTTGATCGGTTGCTAAAGGCTGCTTACGGTGTGAATACTGGTAATGGTGTTCTCATCCTGACAGATGTGATGGGTGCAACCCCAGCGAATGTTGCATCCAAACTAGAAAGTTTGGGCCCATTATCGGGATTGAATACCCCAGTGATTGTATTGGCGGGATTAAATCTGCCAATGCTCATGCGCTGCATATCTCATCGCGGCGAAGGCCTAGAAGAGTTGGCCAAAAAAGCCTTAGCTGGCGGGCAGAATGGAATATTACGTCTTGGTATAAAAGTAGATCAAGCATAAAGGGAGCAGGGTTGAATGCCAGTTGCTGAAATTGAGATTATTAATAAGTTGGGACTCCATGCGAGAGCATCGGCAAAGTTGTCTCAATTGGCCGCCCATTTCCCTTGCGAAATATTCCTGTCACGCAATGGACGTCAGATTAATGCCAAGAGCATCATGGGTGTCATGATGTTGGCAGCAGGTATTGGAAGTACGGTCACACTTGAAACGGTAGGCGATAAAGCAGATGAGGCTATGGAAGCGCTGACAGCATTAATCAATGACCGCTTTGGAGAGGGCGAATAATAATGACGTTCGCGCTGCACGGCATTCCAGTATCAAAAGGCATTGCCATTGGTAAGGCGGTACTGATTTCGCGAGCAGCTTTAGAGGTTAGTCATTATTTAGTTGAGCCTGGCAAAGAAGACGCTGAAGCTCAAAAATTATTAGATGCATTTGATCAAGTACGTTTAGAGCTAGCTCAGTTGCGCTTGGGATTGCCCAAGGATGCTCCGCAAGAGATGGCGGCATTCTTGGATGTGCACAGCATGATCCTGGCTGATCCAGCGTTGGCCGAGAAACCTATCAAGCTCATTCGCACTCAGCGCTTAAATGCTGCTTGGGCTTTGACTACAGAGTTAAATGATCTTTTAGAGCAATTTGCTGAGATTGAAGACCCTTATTTAAAAGAGCGCGCAAATGATATTCGTCAGGTGGCTGAGCGTGTGATTAAGGCGCTTAATGCACAGAAAGACGCGCTCAACGAATCTGATTTCTTGCCATCGAGTGAGGTTGGAGTCGAATCCATTATTGTTGCTCACGATATTGCGCCACATGATATGTTGCGCTTCAAAGAGCATGCCTTTACTGGTTTTGTTACTGATTTAGGCGGCAAAACATCACATACCGCTATTGTTGCGCGAAGTATGGAAATTCCGGCAGTAGTCGGTGTGCGCCATGCTAGTGAAATGATTCGCCATGGCGATTGGCTGATTTTGGATGGCGAGCAGGGCGTAGTAGTAGTTGCTCCTGATGAACACTTATTAGCTGAATATCGCAAACTCCAAACTCAGGTATTAAAAGAGGCTCGTAAGCTTCAGCAACTAAAACATGCCAAAACAGAAACGCTTGATCGAGTAGATATTGAGCTCTTTGCTAATATTGAGTTGCCCGAAGATGCTGTACAAGCCGTAAAACTAGGTGCTGTTGGTGTTGGTCTATTCCGCTCCGAGTTCTTATTTATGGATCGCAAGCAAGCATTGCCAGATGAGGAACAGCAATATCAAGAATATCGCCGTGTGGTTGATTTAATGCATGGCTTGCCTATCAATATTAGAACCATTGACGTAGGTGCAGATAAAGCACTAGGTGCAGGCGGCACTGATGTATCGCAAACGGGCACATCACCATTGGGTTTACGGGCGATTCGTTGGTCACTAACAGAGCCAGAAATTTTCTTGACACAGCTTAGGGCTATTTTGCGAGCATCTGCTCATGGTCAGGCACGCATCATGATTCCGATGCTCGCGCATGCAAAAGAAATCGATGAAACTTTTCGCTTGATCGAAAAAGCAAAGCAACAATTATTGCAACGTGGACAGCCTTTCAATCCGAATATTCAAGTTGGCGCCATGATTGAAATTCCGGCTGCTGCTCTCGTCTTGCCTTTGTTTATTAATCGTTTTGATTTCTTATCCATCGGAACAAACGATTTAATTCAGTACACCTTAGCAATTGATCGTGCAGACCATGCAGTGGCACATTTGTATGATCCCCTGCATCCAGCCATTTTGTATTTATTGGCAAATATTATTGAGCAGGCAAAGCGTGCCAATGTACCGATTGCAGTCTGTGGTGAGATGGCTGGTGATCCTACCTTAACCAAGCTATTGCTCGCAATGGGATTAACAGATTTCTCGATGCATTTCAGTCAACTGCTACTAGTAAAGCGTGAGATTCTGCAAGCTAACGTAGGGATGTTGAAGTCCCGATTACCTAGAGTACTGAAGGCTTATGAGCCAGAGGCTCAAGCAAAAGCTTTAGAGCGTTTAATAGCTTAGGCTTTAGTGGTTTTTGCTGCAGACTGGACAGTCAGCGTTGCGTGTAATACGAATCTGATCTACCTGAGTAGTGCGCGCGTTCCAAAGCAACATCCGCCCTATGAGGGGCTCTCCAAATTGAATTAATACTTGCAAAGCTTGTGCTGCTTGAATGGTGCCAATAATGCCGACAAGTGGTGAGAAGATGCCCATCGTGGCACAACTCACCTCTTCAAATGTTTCTTCGGGTGAGAAGATGCAGGCATAGCAGGGAGATTGTTTATCGCGGGGATCAAATACTGAGACTTGACCATCAAAGCGTAATGCAGATCCTGAAACTAAAGGTTTTTGGTGTTGAACGCAACTGGAATTAATGAGATGTCGGGTTGAGAAATTATCTGTGCAATCTAAAACAATGTCTACGCTCGGTAGAAGCTCATCCAATAAGGATAAATTCGCTTTTGATTGAATGGTTTCAACTTGAATGCCTGGATTGAGTTGTTGCAAGAATTGCTTGCCTGAGACAACTTTACTTTTACCCACCATGGCTTCTGTATGCATAATTTGGCGTTGTAGATTAGTCAGCTCAACATCATCATGATCTACGAGGGTGATATGCCCTACCCCGGCAGCCGCAAGATAGGGGGCAGCTGCGCTACCTAGGCCGCCAGCACCAATCACCAACACATGTGCATTTAAGAGCTTCTCTTGCCCTTCAACGTCAATATCTTCAAGCAGTAAATGCCTGGAGTAGCGAAGTAGCTGCGCATCATTCATTAACAGACCTAAAAAGAATTACTCAAGCTTGGAAGAAGAGCGCTTCACCGGTTGCCCATTAATAAACGCAAGGGCTTGACTGAGCATGAAGTCATCCGCGCTACCAAGCTCAGGAGGCTTCTTATTTTTTTCTTTCTCTTTTTCCTCAGACGTTTTCTTGGCATTTTTCTCTTCAATGCGCTGTAACTCTTCGAGACGGCGTTGTTCCCGATCTTTAATCAGCTTATCTTCTGCAGATTGTTTGTTGCGGAGGTGTTTTTCACTATCAATCTCACGGGTAATCAATACATCATCTGGATCGCCATCTTTATTTTGATCTACGGGGATGTCAGGCTTGATACCATAAGCCTGAATAGATTTGCCACTAGGTGTGTAGTAATACGCAGTGGTGATCTTCAGAGCTGAGTCATTGGTCAGTGGGCGAACGGTTTGCACTGAGCCCTTACCAAAGGTAGTTTTTCCAATAATCGTTGCACGTTTGTAGTCTTGCAAAGCGCCCGCAACAATCTCAGATGCCGAAGCTGAATAGGCGTTGACTAAAACGACCATCGGAAGTTTCTTGAAGATTTCAGGTACACCTGCCAATGGATCACCGGGCTCACTCAGGCGATACATCGCTGGCGTCGCATTAAATACTTGCTTGGAGTCAGCTGCTTGACCTTTGGTTGAAACAATAACCGCATCGGCTGGAAGAAAGGCTGCCGCTACACCGACTGCACCTTGCAATAAACCACCGCCATTGTTGCGAAGGTCAAGAATGATGCCTTTGAGTTTTGGATCTTGATTGGCAAGATCAGTTAATTTTTTTGCTAGATCAGGAACGGTGCGTTCTTGAAAGCTTGTAACCCGAACCCAGGCAATATCGTTATCCAAAATTTTGGCTTTGACAGATTGCACCTTAATTTCTGCGCGGGTAATGGTGACTGGAAAGCTACGTTCTTCACTCTTGCGATATACAGTCAGGGTAATTTTTGTACCAGGTGTGCCACGCATAGTGCGTACCGCTTTATCAAGAGACATACCACGCACAGGCTTATCATCGAGTCGGGTAATTAAGTCTCCTGCTTGCAGGCCTGCACGGGCAGCAGGACTATCTTCAATGGGATTGAGCACTTTAACAACACCATCTTCTGAAGTAATTTCAATTCCTAAACCAGCAAACTTCCCAGAAGTTTGTTCCTGCATTTCAGAAAAATCTTTTTTATCCAAGAAAGTGGAGTGAGGATCTAGGCTGCTTACCATTCCTTTGACAGCATCCGTTAACAGTTGCTTGTCTTCAATCGGCTCCACATACTCCCGTTTGATTTGCGCAAATACATTAGAAAGTGTGCGGAGTTCATCTAAGGGCAGCTGCGTGCCTTGTTGGGCTGTTGCAGAGAGCTGGATAGTGGCAGCTACACCTGCGATCAGGCCAACCGTAATGAGAGCAAAGTTTTTAAGAAATTGACGCATGTCTTGTATTAGTCCAAGTAGAAATGTTGAATTGGTTTGAGGTTGTCATCTAGCTCATAAACCAGTGGAATGCCGTTGGGTACATTGACTTCCATGATGGCCTCATCGGACATCTCGTCAATATACTTAATTAAAGAGCGAATGCTATTACCGTGAGCTACTAACAATACGCGCTTATTTGCTTTGAGGGCTGGAGCGATAGATTCATTCCAAAGTGGTAATACACGCTCAACATTGTCCTTCAGACACTCGCCAAGCGGAATATCAGCGGCATTTAATTTTGAGTAACGCCCATCATTTTTGAGATTACGCTCATCATGTGCTTCAAGCAAGGGTGGGCGAACATCATAGGACCGACGCCAAATATGGACTTGTTCATCGCCATACTTGGCGGCAGTTTCTGCTTTATTGAGACCAGTCAGAGCACCATAATGACGCTCATTTAAGCGCCAGCTATGCACTACTGGGATCCACATCAGATCCATGGCGTCCTGAATGTGCCACAGTGTTCGTATAGCGCGCCTTAAAACCGAGGTATAGGCAATGTCGAATTCATAGCCTGCTTTTTTGAGACTTTGCCCCGCAGCTAGGGCCTGTTCTGCGCCTTTTGGGGTTAAGTCAACGTCAGCCCAGCCAGTGAAGCGGTTTTCAAGGTTCCAGGCGGATTCGCCGTGACGAATAAGGACAAGTTGTTTCATAGAGCCATTCTATAATCCGGTGATGAACTTTCTCACGCAAATTGATAATTTAGCGCTGATTGCCCTCTTGCTGGTTTCGGGCGCAGCGCTCTTCTTACCTACATTATCTACGCTTATTAGCGGAAAAGGCTTGTCGCCTACTGAGGCGACGATTTGGATAAACCGCCGCAAAGCCCATGTTTTGGACTTGCGCACCGAAGAAGCATTTAAAGCGGGTCATTTACCAGGCGCAAAGCTAGCCAGCATGGCTAATCTGATTGGTGCGATTGAAACCTTGAAATTGGATCGTAAACGTCCCTTGGTATTGGTTTGCGATAACGGTAGCCAGTCACGCAAAGTCTTGGCACAAGTACAAAAGCTCGAATTTGTTGAGGTTGGCGTTTTAGAGGGTGGTGTTCAAGCCTGGAAAACTGCCGCTCTCCCATTGGTTAAGTAAGGGAATCTATGCCGCAAGTAACGATGTACAGCACTACGGTTTGCCCATACTGCGTTATGGCAGAAAAACTGTTGCTTAAAAAAGGCGTCAGTAACTTAGAAAAGATTTTGATTGATCGCGATCCCACACAGCGTGAAATCATGATGACTCGTACTAGTCGTCGCACGGTTCCGCAAATCTATATTGGCGAGACTCATGTTGGTGGCTATGACGATTTAGTTGCTTTGGATCGCGTTGGCAAGCTCGATCCTTTATTGGCTTGATAGATTAAAAACATAAAGAAAGTTTGTGATGACTGAACAATCTTCTACCCCTAATATAGCAGGAGCTGAATCCAATGATCCTTCATTTCGCATTCAGCGAATTTACCTGAAGGATTTATCTTTAGAGCAACCGAATGCGCCTGAAATCTTCCTAGTGATTGCTGAACCACAGGTACAAGTTGAGGTCGACGTTGCTGTTAAACGCATGAGTGATGAACTCTTTGAGGTTGCATTAAGCTCCACCATCACTGCACGTGTAGAAGGCAAGGTGCTCTTCTTAGTTGAGGGTAATCAAGCCGGTATTTTTGAATTCAATAACATTCCTGCTGAGCAAGTGGATCCCATGTTGGGCATCACTTGCCCTACGATTTTGTATCCATACCTGCGCTCGAATATGGCTGACGTTATTACTCGTGCGGGCTTCCAGCCCATTCATCTAAATGAAATTAATTTTCATGGCATGTACGAGCACAGATTAATGCAAGCCCAGCAGGCAGCTGGCGGCAACGCGGGTGACAGTGCAGATGAAAGCAAAATTATTCTTCCGAATTGAGCACAACAGCTAGGTCACAGACGATGAAAGTGACGCTGCTCGGTGCTGGTGCTTGGGGCACTGCAATGGCCTCTCAGGCAGCGCGTCAGCTTCGGGCGGAAGATGTGTGCTTGTGGTCTCGCAGTGAAAAACAACTGCAAGCAATCGCACAAAGTGGCGAAAATCAATCTTATCTACCAGGTATTTCATTGCCAAAAGGGTTGCTCCTGGAAAGTGATTTTGCAGCTGCTATAAAACGACTTGGGCCTGAAGATCTTTTAGTGATTGCAACTCCAATGTCTGGCCTCTCAGAAACCATTGCTCATGTTCTCAAAGTTGCCCAGCACCCACTCAATATTGTTTGGTTGTGCAAGGGCTTAGAGCCATCCACAGCGTTGTTGCCACACCAGGTGGTTGAACGTGAAGACAAGTTATACAGCCATGGCTTTAAACATACTTATGGCGCTCTATCTGGACCGAGCTTTGCGCACGAAGTTGGCGCCGGTATGCCTTGCGCATTAACGATTGCCAGTGCTTCAACCCAACTGTGTGAAATTGTTCAGACCACTTTTCATCACGGCAATATGCGGGTGTATTCAAGTGATGATTTGATTGGCGTTGAATTAGGTGGCGCAGTGAAGAATGTATTGGCGATTGCTGCAGGTATTGGCGATGGCTTAAATCTGGGTTTGAATGCGCGTGCGGCAGTACTCACTCGAGGCTTGGCAGAGATGATGCGCTTAGTAAAAGCTGCCGGTGGCAAATCTGAAACCTGTATGGGCTTAACAGGCGTTGGCGATCTGATTTTGACTGCGACGGGGGATCTTTCTCGTAATCGCCGTGTAGGTCTTGAGTTAGCCTCAGGTAAGTCCCTAGAACAGATCTTGGCAAGCTTAGGTCATGTTGCAGAGGGCGTTTTATGTGCAGCCGCGGTGAGCGATCTTGCAAAGCGTTTAAATGTAGAGATGCCAATTACAGCGATGATGGGTGAAGTGCTTTCTAGTAAGCTCGCTCCCAAAGAAGCGTTAAAAAAACTGATGGGTCGCGACCCCAAAATTGAATCCTAAGTCACCTGTAGCTTTACTTACCACCGGCAAGGCCATTCTGGCGCCAAGCTTCGTAGACCACGATAGCTACCGTATTGGATAAGTTCAGGCTGCGACTACTATCTTGCATTGCTAGGCGCATTTGATTTGCTGTGGGAATGGAGTTGCGCACCTCATTGGTAATGCCCTTGGTCTCAGAGCCAAAGACGAAGTAATCGCTGGCAACGTACTGACCATCATGAAACTTTCTGCCGCCTTTGGTAGTTAAAGCAAAAAGATGTTGAGGATCAGGCTGTTCATTTTTTAAAAACTGCGCCCAATTGGTATGTACTTGAATACTCGCAAACTCGTGATAGTCCAAGCCTGCCCGACGTAATTTAGCATCTTCCATTGGAAAGCCTAAGGGCTCAATCAGATGCAGTTTGGCTCCCGTATTAGCACAGAGGCGAATGATGTTCCCCGTGTTGGGCGGAATTTCAGGTTCGAATAAAACAATATTAAACATGCTGCATTTTCAATTCATTTAGCAAATGATCAAGTCAGTCTAGTGGTTCTCAGTAATACCCAGTTAATCACGCGTAACACTCCAATATCTTTGAGAATACGCGCAATTTCGTTCAGTGTCGCGCCACTGGTTATGACATCATCAAAGACAATGACCGTCTTATCAGTCAAGCGATCCACATATTGAGTATCAATATAAAACATCTCATGAATAGCATCATGCCTCGCATGCAAAGCGTTGCCCGCTTGATGGCTTATATGGTGATGACGTTTTAAGGCATGCGACAACTTTTGTATGTCCTTGTTGGAACAAATTCTTCTTGCAATCTCCCAGCTTTGATTAAATCCTCTGGCGAGTAATTTTTCTCTACTTAAGGGAACGGGAAGCAGGTAGTCTGCAGAATATTGCTCTAATCGAGTAGATTGAATTTGATTCCACGCTTTAGCCAATCCATGTGCAAATACAATTCGTTTCTGATATTTGAGTTGGTGCAAAGCATCTTGCAAAATGCCGTTATAACGATCAAGGCAATGGGTTTCGTCAAACCACGGTGAATGCTGCTTGCAGTGGAGGCAATGCTGCCCAGGAAGTTCTTTAAGTTGAAGCGGAATACCACATTGATAACAACACTCGTAATGAATAAGGCTATTGCTCTCCAGTACATTAAGACATGCATTGCAAATGTATCGCGCTTGAAATTGCTGACAGGCGATGCAAGCTGTCGGTAATGTTTGTGCGCTGATTGAATGAACAAGTTTCTCTAGAAATTGCATTGGGCGCTGAGTATACTGAGCCAATGACCCAGCCAATCAGATGGTTACAAGACGAAATTGCAGACCGCATGTTGCAAAAGCTTGATATCGTCAAATTAGATGCCAAAGATGTTTTAGTCATCCCCGATTTTTCTGGAAAACACTTTTCTTCTTTTGCAAAACGTTTTCCCAAAGCCCGTATTCATAGCATTACTGAAGAGGGCCTATCTAGTTTTCAGTTGTGGCGCACTAAGGTATTTGCAAATTGGCGATCATGTTTGCGTACCAGCAGAACTAACTCCATGGCAGACTATCTCAACACAGGAAAATTTGATCTTCCTGACCATTCTGTTGATTTGGTATTTAGTGATCTTTTATTACAAGACCTTGCCGATCCCAAATATTTTTTGCAGGAGTGTTGGCGCGTGTTGCGTGAGGGCGGCCTCATTGCATTTAGCTATCTGGGTCCCGACACTGGGAAAGAGCTGCGCCCTCTACAAGCCCCATCTTTTCAGTTTAAAAATTTATTAAGCCCTTGGGATATGCACGATATGGGAGATGCTCTGATGGCAGAGCGTTTTTCAGATCCCGTAATGGACATGGAGCTCCTGACTCTTGATTATGAAAAGCCAGCACTTTTAATGGCCGATGTGCAGGCATTGAAATTGGGCAATGCAACCGGCAATACAGGGCATGAAATTGCAGATTTACCTCAAAAGCTCACCTTAGAGGTGGTTTATGGACATGCCTGGGCCCTTGGCAAGCACCTTGCAAAGGCGGAGGATAGCATTGCCTATATTGATGTAAATCAAATTGGACGCAAGACTAGGTAATATCCTGCTTAAGTGTAAGTGTTTACTATCATTTAAACCTAGATCAAGATTGAATAGAGCTGGGTTGCCCTTGTTTGTTCTTGAACTTAATTAACCCTATAATCATTGGCTGATGTATTGGCTTTAGACCGCATTTTGAGCATTTTGTGGTGCATTTTGCTGCAGTGCTCACGACAATCAATAGAGAATAAGATGAATTTATTTGGAAAAGTCACTAGGGCTTCGCTCTATCTTGCAGCAGCCTTCGGCACTGCTTTTGCATACGCTGCTGAAAATATGCCAGGTGGCCCAGCTGTAAACCAGCTGAATTTCGCTGCCCCAGCAACCAAAATCATGCAAGAAATCCATTGGTTGCACTGGATGATGTTGGTGATCTGCGCGCTCATTTTTGTTGGCGTATTTGGCGTCATGTTTTATTCGATTTTGAAGCACCGCAAATCATTGGGGCATAAGTCGGCATCATTTCACGAAAGCACGACTGTTGAAATTATTTGGACAGTCATTCCCTTGCTCATCGTGATCGGTATGGCATTGCCAGCAACTAAAACAGTTGTTGCAATGAAAGACACTACAAACTCTGACATTACGATTAAGACTACTGGTTATCAGTGGAAGTGGGGTTACGACTACATCAAAGGTGAAGGTGAAGGCATTAGCTTCGTATCTACCTTAGCTACCTCACGTGAAGCAATTAATAATCTCGCACCAAAATCAAATACCTATTTGATGGAAGTAGACAACGAAATGGTTGTGCCTGTTGGCAAGAAGATTCGTTTGATTACTACAGCGAACGACGTGATTCACGCATGGACTATTCCAGCGTTCGGCGTAAAGCAAGATGCCATCCCAGGATTTGTTCGCGACACTTGGTTTAAAGCAGAAACCATAGGCACATTCCGTGGTCAGTGTTCTGAGCTTTGCGGTGCAGAGCATGCTTTCATGCCAATCGTTGTGAGAGTAGTTTCAGAAGAGGATTACACGGCTTGGGTTGCGCAGAAAAAGAAAGAGATGGGCGCTGGAGGCGAAGATCCTTCCAAGGTTTACACCTTGGATGAGCAAAAAGAACGCGGTGCCAAAGTGTATGCAGCGAACTGTGCAGCATGCCACCAGCCAAATGGCAAAGGTGCAGGCGCATTCCCAGCTTTGGATGGCAGCAAGATGGTCTTGGGTCCAAAAGCTGGCCAATTCAATATCCTGATCAATGGAAAGGGCGCGATGCCGAAATGGGCTGGCGTGATTTCTGATGGCGATATCGCTGCAGTGATGACTTATACCCGTAACTCGTGGAGCAATAAGACGGGTGAAGTCATTCAAACCCAGGAAATTATTACTGCACGCGGCGGCAAGTAATTCAGATTAACTAATATAGATAAAACGAAACCGGAGTAATTCATGAGCACAGTCTCTACTACCCACGATCACGCACACGATCATGCGCACGATGATCACACGCCACATGGTTGGCGCCGTTGGTTGTTCGCAACCAACCATAAAGACATCGGCACGATGTACCTGATCTTCTCGTTTGTTAGCTTATTAGCTGGCGGCCTGATGGCTTTGGGAATTCGTTTGGAATTGTTCCAGCCTGGTTTGCAATTCTTCCGTCCAGAGTTCTTTAATCAATTAACTACGATGCACGGATTGGTGATGGTGTTCGGTGCGATCATGCCAGCCTTCGTTGGCTTTGCTAACTGGATGGTGCCATTGCAAATTGGCGCATCGGATATGGCATTTGCGCGGATGAATAACTTTAGCTTCTGGATTTTGCCAGTCGCTGCAACCTTGTTGTTAAGCTCATTCCTAGTTCCTGGTGGCGCGCCTGCTGGCGGCTGGACTATCTATGCACCTTTGACCTCACAAATGGGTCCTGGCATGGATATGGCAATTTTCTCACTCCACTTGTTAGGTGCTTCTTCCATCATGGGATCGATCAACATCATCGTCACCATTTTGAATATGCGCGCTCCTGGTTTGACTTTGATGAAGATGCCAATGTTCTGTTGGACTTGGTTGATTACTGCTTACTTGTTGATCGCGGTGATGCCTGTTTTGGCTGGTGCGATTACGATGGTTTTGACTGATCGTCATTTCGGCACTTCATTCTTCTCTGCTGTTGGTGGCGGTGACCCAATCATGTTCCAGCATATTTTCTGGTTCTTTGGTCACCCAGAGGTTTACATCATGATTCTTCCGGCATTTGGAATCGTCAGTGAAATTGTTCCTGCTTTCTCCAGAAAAACCTTGTTTGGTTACAGTTCCATGGTTTATGCAACATCGTCTATTGCGATCTTGTCATTCATCGTTTGGGCTCACCATATGTTTGCAACGGGTATGCCGGTCACTGGCCAACTGTTCTTTATGTATGCAACGATGTTGATTGCTGTACCAACTGGCGTGAAGATTTTTAACTGGGTCGCAACTATGTGGAAAGGGTCAATGACCTTTGAAACTCCAATGCTCTGGGCTATTGGCTTTATCTTCGTATTTACGATGGGCGGATTTACTGGCTTGATCCTGGCAATGGCTCCGATTGATATTGGCCTGCAAGATACTTATTATGTTGTAGCGCACTTCCACTATGTTTTGGTAGCGGGTTCCTTGTTTGCGATGTTTGCAGGCTTCTACTACTGGTGCCCTAAGTGGACTGGCTATATGGCAAATGAAACTCGCGGCAAGATCCACTTCTGGGCTTCCATGATTTTCTTCAACATTACCTTCTTCCCTATGCATTTCTTGGGTCTCGCAGGTATGCCACGTCGTTATGCAGACTACCCAACTCAGTTTGCTGACTTCAATTCTATTGCCTCGATTGGAGCGCTCGGCTTTGGTTTGGCGCAAGTGTACTTCTTGTTCTTTGTAGCACTGCCTGCTTATCGCGGCTATGGTGAGAAGGCTCCAGCCAAGCCTTGGGATGGTGCTAAGGGTTTAGAGTGGACTGTCGCTTCACCAGCCCCACACCACACTTTTGAAACACCTCCTAGTGCAGAGCAGTTGCGTGAAGCAGGAATTTAATACGTCTTCTCAACAAGCCCTAGCAGCGAATAATCGTCGCTTAGGGCTGATTCTTTTGAGCATTGCTGCAGTGTTCTTTATTGGCATTGTGATGAAGTGGAGCTTTTTGGGTTAATCCCACTTTGCCAACATGATAGTTACTCAATCTGCTAACCGCCAAATCTTACTGAAGCTACTCATTGCTTCAGTAATGATGTTCGGCTTTGGGTATGCGTTGGTGCCAATGTATAAGGCATTGTGTGAAGTTACTGGCATTAATGTTGTCACGAGTAAAAATGATTATGGCGTTAGGGCATTTAGTCCTAACAAGGTGGGCAATACGCAAGTGAACTATGCCCGTACCGTCACAATTGAATTTGACTCTAATAGCCGCGGACCATTTACATTTAAGCCAGTAAAGAATTTTCTAGAAGTACATCCTGGTGAAATGACAGAGATTGTTTACGAAGTTACCAATAATCTTGGTCGCTCCGTGCGCGCTCAAGCAATCCCCAGTTATGCGCCAAAAAGTGCCACTGAGTTTTTTACTAAATTAGAGTGTTTTTGTTTTCAAGAGCAGACTTTGGCAGCCAATGAAACTAAGAAGATGCCAGTAGTGTTTGTAATTGATTCAGGCTTGCCAGATGATGTAAAAACGATCACCTTGTCGTATACCTTCTTTGAGTTAGGTTTAGGTGGTACTCCACCAGCGCCAAAATCAAAGGTAGTTTCGTGAAGAAAAAAAGTAGTTTTACGCAGTCTATGAAAGCCGTGATGTGGGGTTTTTTAGGAGTGCGTAAGAAATCAGGTTTGCAGGAAGATGTAGCGTCATTAAGTTTTGTACACATTATTATTGCGGGTGTTGTTGGAGCCTTGATTTTTATGGCTATCCTGCTCTTGATAGTGAAAGCAGTTGTGTCCCAATGATTATTTTTTGATTGATAGAGAGAATAAGATGTCATCCAATTCAACCCCACACTATTTCGTCCCTGGACTATCTAGACATCCAGCCATGGCTGCTATTGGTTTAATCGCCTTTGGCTATGGTATGACCGGTTGGGTCAATCACACCTCTTGGGGTGGCGCTATGAGTTTAGTTGGCGTGGCATGGATTTTATTTGTGCTCTACAACTGGTTTGGCGATACGATCGCCGAATCGAATTCTGGCAAGAATGGTGTCAACGTAGATATTTCTTATCGCTGGTCGATGGCATGGTTCATCTTCTCTGAAATTATGTTCTTTGCTGCATTCTTCTCCGCTCTTTTTTATGCGCGGAATATTGCAATGCCTTGGATGGGCGATGTGGAAAGCAAATTGATTTGGCCTAATTTCCAAGCAGTTTGGCCTAATGATGGCCCTGCTGGTTTGGTTGAGAAATTCACGACGATGGGTCCTTGGCCTATTCCTACCCTCAATACTTTCTTATTGTTGAGCTCTGGTGTCACGATTACCATTTCGCATCATGCTCTGGTTGAAAACCACATGAAGAAAGCCATCATTGCTCTGGCTGCTACAGTTGGTCTAGGCTTCATCTTCTTGGGCTTTCAGGCTTACGAGTACTACCATGCCTATCATGAGTTGAACTTGAAGCTGACTTCAGGCATCTACGGATCCACTTTCTTTATGTTGACTGGCTTCCATGGTTTCCACGTCTTTCTTGGTGGCACTATGTTGGCGATTGTCTTGCGTCGTATGATTCGTGGCGACTTTACTTCTAAGCATCACTTTGCATTCGAGGGTGCTGCTTGGTATTGGCACTTCGTTGACGTTGTTTGGCTTGGTCTTTATATCGCCGTTTACTGGATGTAAGTTGAATAAAAAATCGGGGCGTTAAGCCCCGATTAATTTTTAGGTACCCCAGTATTAATAGCCGGAATAGCCGGTTTAGTTTGTACCTACTTTGATGCCTGTGGATTCAATTAGGCCAAAGTAGTGAGCCAACAGAATCCCGATGAATAGCGCAAGCGATAGACCGATACGTAGCATGAGTGAGCGAACCATTCTGGAACTATTGCCCCTATCCTTCATCATGTAATACAGGGCTGAACCTAAGCTAGCAACAATCATTAGTAGGACAATCGGAATAATCCACTTCATCTTAAATCCTTATTTTTAAATCTCTTGAATAATCTTTTTACTGCTCTCATTGCTAAGCGCATAGTTGCTACTCTATCAGCCTTGCTGGTCATTGCAATTGCTTGTGCTGCAGGTATTTGGCAGTTGAGCAGGGCTGAGAGCAAGATTGTCTTGGCGGCTCATTTATTAGCTCGGCAACAGATGCCAATATTGAGCGTCAATTCAAGCTCTTTAACTCTAGAAGATGCAAGTGAGCGTCGCATGATTGCTCGCGGCCAATATATTCCGGAGGCGGCTATTTGGTTGGATAACCGGCCAAGACCAATGCCTCCTACTGGGAGCACGGCATCACAATCCGGTTTCTTTTTAATGATGCCTTTGCGTCTAGAGGGTCGCAATGAAGTGCTCTGGGTCAATCGAGGTTGGGCGCCGCGCAATAGTGCTGACCGAGAGTTGCTGCCCCCGGTTAAAACGCCAACCAATGTGGTCAATATTGAGGGGATTGTGTTCGCCCATCCTGGCAAGGTCTATGCCTTGGGTGAAAGTAAGCCCCCCACAGATACTGGCAAGCCTCGAATTGAGCAAAATTTTGATTTAGTAGGCGAGGGCAGACTACGAGCTTGGTCTCAAAGCCCTTTTATTTTGAGAGAGATTGATACGGGTATCGATGATGGTTTATTACGCGAGTGGGCTCCTCTGACAACTGGAGTCGATCGCCATTATGCTTATGCATTCCAGTGGTTTGCGCTAGCAGTTGCTGGTTTCTTATTTTGGTTGATTACTGGCCTACGGCAATATAGGCGTCAGGATGTGAATGGGGATCAAGAGTGAGTGATAGAGAGTTATTAATTCCAGCTTCACAGATGGATGCATCAGCAATCAATGCGCGGACTCGTCGTGGCCGAATTCAAATGCTGTTGCTATTGCTCGCATGCGCTAGCCCGGTGCTCGCATCCTACTTTGCTTACTATGTGATTAAGCCTGAGGGTGGAAAAACAAATTTTGGTACCTTGGTTTATCCAGCCCAAGAATTTAATAGTGCTTGGCTTGATGCGCCCTTGCAAGGCAAGTGGACTTTGTTGATTGCACGACCTGCAGGCCAATGCCAAATTAAAGATGAAAAGTGTGTTGAAGCATTATTTTTAATGCGCCAAACCAGAGTGGCAATGGGTAGAGAAAGTAAGCGCGTTCAGCTGATTTGGGTCAATACAGATGGCAAGCTTGTAGACCCTGAGCTTTTGAAGGCTTATGACGAACAGACTGCGGGACTTAAGGTGGTGCCACTGCCTGCAGATCCTAAGTCACGAGCTGAATTTAATGCGTGGCTGAATAAAGAGGGCGCTGGAAAAGAGATTCAGTTGATTGATCCAAGTCCAGCGAAGATGATGTACTTTCCAGTGACAAACTCTCCCAAAGAGTTTGCTAGTATCAAAAAAGATTTAGAAAAGCTCTTAAAGTTAAATCACAAGGGCGAAAGTTTGTAATGCCCAATTTTGTTTTGTTCTTGGAGTTGGCTGCTATTGCCATAGTATTTGCAGGGCTACCATTAGCTTATCTTTGGAGCAGACAGGAGTATAGTTTTTTTCAGAAACTCAATTGGGTCTTAGTGTTTATGACTTTTGATCTGATCGTATTTGGGGCTTTTACGCGCCTAACGGACTCAGGTTTGGGGTGTCCAGATTGGCCTGGCTGCTATGGCACATCTAATCCATTTCATGCATTGAGCGATATACAACAAGCTGAAAACGCCTTACCCAGCGGCCCCGTAACTGTCATGAAAGCTTGGATTGAAATGATCCACCGTTATTTAGCGATGACTGTAGGTGCATTGATTTTGGTTCAAGTGGTACTGGCATTTAACAAAGTAAAGGCTTTGGATAAAACCCCCTTGTTTGTTAGTCTGGCTTTACTTTTATTGGTCTGTATTCAGGGAGCCTTTGGTGCGTGGACTGTGACACTCAAATTGCAACCCATCATTGTGACGATTCATTTACTGTTGGCCCTTCTTTTATTGGCTTGCTTAACTGCTTATGCTCAACAAGCTTGGGAAGAAAAAATTTCTACAGTACGTACACTGCGTATCAAACCTTTACCTGCTACTCTTTTATTGGCAGCTTTTATAGTGCTCATGATTCAAGTTTTCTTGGGTGCCTGGGTTAGCACCAATTACGCCGTTTTAGCTTGTCCTGACTTTCCAACGTGTTTAGGCACTGCTTGGCCAGAAACCAATTGGGTTGAGGGCTTTACGCTGTGGCGTCAACTGGGTTTAAATGCGCAAGGTGAGTTCATTTCACCAGTTGCGCTGCAGACAATTCACTGGGCGCACCGCTTATTTGCAGTGTTGGTATTCGTAGTGTTCTCATTCTTGGGCTGGAAGGCGCTACAGCTTGCAACTCCAGCAATACCGGGGCTGAAACGCTTCGGCAAGCTCTTATTTAGCCTGCTTGCTTTACAGATTCTGACTGGTATCTCCAATGTTGTATTTCAGTGGCCTTTATTAGCCGCTTTATTACATAGCGCTGGGTCTGCTGCTTTGGTATTCTGCTTAGTCAGAATGAGTTATTGGGCTTCTTGGAAGTCATTATGAGCACACCGAAAAGATCCGCTACAGTACCGATGCCACGTTGGCGTCAGTACTGGGTTTTAACAAAACCTAGAGTGACTCAGCTCGCAGTTTTTTGTGCAGTGATTGGCATGTTCTTGGCAACACCTGGCATGGTTCCATATCCAGTGCTTATTGGAGGTGTTGTAGGTATCTGGTTATTAGCAGGCGCGGCATTTGCGGTGAATTGTTTGATTGAGCAGGCGGTCGATGCCAAGATGAGGCGCACTGCATGGCGCCCTTCTGCAACAGGTGAAGTCACTCCATTCCATATTATTGTTTTCTCTATCATTCTGGGTGCTTTGGGAATGATTATCTTGTGGAATTTTTGTAATCCACTAACAATGTGGCTCACCTTTGCGACATTTGTAGGCTATGCAGTGATTTATACCTGGCTACTAAAACCGGCAACACCACAGAATATCGTGATTGGCGGCTTATCTGGTGCCATGCCGCCAGCCTTAGGTTGGGCTGCAGTCACTAATACACTTTCTGCTGAAGCTTGGCTTTTGGTATTAATTATTTTTGTTTGGACGCCACCCCATTTTTGGGCCTTGGCTTTATATCGTCGCGATGACTATGTGCAATCTGGCTTGCCAATGCTCCCAGTAACTCATGGCGAGCGTTTTACGCTGCTCAATATTTTGCTCTACACCCTGATTTTGATTGCAGCAACTTTATTGCCTTATATCTATGGCATGAGTGGCATGCTGTATTTGATATCAGCAATTATTCTCGGTTTAATATTCCTGGCTTACGTGATTGCGCTATTTATTACCTATAGCGATGCATTGGCTAAGAAGACCTTTCGTTTTTCAATCACCTATTTGTCTTTGCTGTTTGCAGTATTGCTCATAGATCACTACTTTCTCTAAGATGAAGCTCACCATTTTGCGCAGTTGCTTTATTGCTTCATTGCTGATGATTTTGGCAGCCTGTAGTCCAAAGCCAGAGTTCAAAAATATTGATATCACTGGTGGCACAGCGTTTGGTAAGGACTTTAGTTTGCTGGACCCTGATGGCAAGCTTAGAACGCTCAATGACTTTAAAGGTAAAGTTGTTGTGATGTTCTTCGGCTACACTCAGTGCCCTGATGTTTGCCCAACTACTTTGACTGAAATGCAGCAGGTCATGACCTTATTGGGGCCGCAGTCAGATAAGGTGCAGGTGTTATTTGTAACGGTTGATCCTGAGCGTGATACGGCGACCATTCTGAAGCAATACGTTCCCTCGTTTGATGCCCGTTTTCTTGGCTTACGCCCAGCAGATGAAGTCGCGTTAGAAAAGGTTACCAAAGACTTCAAAATTTATTACAAGAAAGTGCCAGGAACTAGCGCAGGTTCATACACCATCGACCACACGGCGGGTAGTTATGCATTTGATCCCGAAGGTCGCTTACGTTTGTATATCAAGCATGCGCAAGGTCCGGAGACCTTGGCACATGACTTGAAAGAACTTCTAAAGTAAGTTTTTGAAGTTGCTAAGCTTGCTTAAGCTGCTTCAGCTTGCAACATGCCACGCATCTTTTTGAGGGCGGCTGTTTCAATTTGACGCACGCGTTCTGCAGAGATGCCATATTCTGCAGCAAGGTCATGCAAAGTCTTAGTGCCATTACCGTCAGCATCCATGGCTAACCAACGTGACTGCACAATATTACGACTACGCTCGTCCAAAGCCATCAAGGCTTGATCTAATTTAGGACCTTGTAATGCATCGGCTTCTGCATGAGCAATACGTTCAGTGGGCTCCTGACTGTTATCAGCAAGCCATTGTATTGGTGCATAGGCAGCTTCTTCATCACTGTCATCGCCCTCAAGGGCAACATCGCCACCAGCAAGACGCATTTCCATTTCTTTAACGTCCGAGCCTTTCACATCGAGGGCTTTTGCTAATGCATCAACCTCACCAGGAGTGAGTGCGCTCAAGGTGGGTTTGTTGCTGCGTAAGTTAAAAAATAATTTGCGTTGTGCTTTGGTCGTTGCCATCTTAACCAAACGCCAATTCTTGAGAATGTACTCATGAATTTCTGCTTTGATCCAATGGATTGCGTAAGACACTAAACGGGCGCCATTGTTTGGGTCGTAACGTTTCACTGCTTTCATCAAGCCGATGTTGCCTTCTTGAATGAGATCAGCATGCGGAATGCCATAACCAAGATATTGGCGTGCAACAGAAACGACGAGACGCAAATGGGAGAGCACCAAAGTTTTAGCGGCTTCTACATTTTCAGTACGACGAAACTCCTGCGCTAGATGCAGCTCTTCTGCAGCGCTCAGCATCGGCACGCGATTCACGTACGCAATGTATGAGTCAAGAGTGCCAACCCCAAGGGATGGCAGCATAGGAAATGCAGACGCCGCTGCAGCCTGCGCTACAGGCAGCCTTTGAATATTCGGTTTGTCAGATTTCTTTTGAACCATTTTTTTATCAATAGAAAAGAGTTAATAGAGGTCTATTTTAGCACTCTTGTCAAGAGAGTGCTAATGCTTTGTATATTCTGTAAGTTATTGAATTAATTGAATAATTCTGAAGAATATTGCCCGGCAGTAAATGGGACTAAATCTTCAATACCCTCTCCTTTACCAAGCGCCAAGACTGCTGGTGCGGGGCTATCTTTGAGGGTGTGGGCAAGGGCGCAGATAACGCCGCCTTTAGCGGTGCCATCGAGCTTGGTAACAATGATTCCAGTGAGCTCCAGGGCAGCATGAAATGCCTTCACTTGGCTTAAGCCATTCTGACCAGTATTGCCATCTAAAACCAAGAGAGTATGGTGAGGGGCCCCAGGAAGGGCTTTGCCGATCACCCTCTTCACCTTTTTTAACTCTTCCATGAGGTGGTCTTGGGTGGCAAGGCGTCCTGCAGTATCAATTATCAGAATGTCGCTTTTACGAGAGATCGCCGAGTGGATTGCATCATGTGCAACTGCTGCTGCATCACCCCCCTCTTGAGTAATGACATCGACTTGGTTGCGACCACCCCATTCCTGTAGTTGATTGCGCGCTGCTGCTCTAAAAGTGTCACCTGCAGCCAAGAGTACTGATTTACCTTGAGACTGAAAGCGCCTGCAAAGTTTGCCAATAGTGGTAGTTTTACCTGCGCCATTAACGCCAACGACCAACCAAACTTCTGGAACAGTGTCTTGCTGGCTTGAAAATAAAGGGTTCGGTGATGCTTCTAAAACCTGCAATAGGTCTCCAACCTCTTGAATGAGTAGTGCCTGAAGTTCTTCTGGACTGGAGGCTTGTTCAGACTTTGCTGCTTTGCGTAGTTTGCCGATCAATTGCTCAGTCGTCGGCAGCCCCACATCACTTTGAATCAGTGATTCTTCTAGGGCATCAAACCAAGCTTCGTCAGTCTTGCTAGATTTGAATAGGGATCCGAGGGTTTTACGTAAGCCGAACATAATCGATACAATTTAATCCTTGCATCTTATCAATTTAATTCTTGGGATATGGTGATTCAGCAGATGCGTTCTAATTTACTCCGAATTTTTTTCCTATTTTTACTGTTTACGCCATTGTCTTGGGCTACAGGCAAAGATCAGGCGGATACACACGAATTTCAGTTAAGTAATGGACTGAAGCTCATAGTGAGGGAAGACCATCGTGCCCCAACTGTGGCCCATATGGTTTGGTATCGCGCAGGTTCGATGGATGAGATCAATGGTCGAACTGGCGTGGCGCATGTCCTTGAGCACATGATGTTTAAGGGAACTGACAAGGTGAAAGCAGGTGAGTTTTCACGTTTAGTAGCAGCGGTTGGTGGGCGTGAAAATGCATTTACTTCTCGCGATTACACCGCTTACTTTCAGCAAGTTGAAAAATCAAAGTTGGATGAAGCGATTAAGCTAGAAGCAGATCGAATGTCCAACTTAAATTTTGATGACGCTGAGTTCTTAAAAGAAATTCAGGTGGTGATGGAGGAGCGGCGTTTACGCACTGAAGATAATCCTAGTAGCCTTCTCAATGAATCGCTCATGGCAACCGCTTATATGAGCTCACCATATCGTCATCCTGTAGTTGGCTGGATGAATGATTTACAGAATATGACAGCTTCTGATGCAAGGGATTGGTACCGCAATTGGTATAAGCCAAACAATGTAACTGTAGTCATTACTGGTGATGTTGATGCCAAGAAAGTCTTGGTATTGGTAGAAAAATATTATGGCGCCGTTCCCGCACAAGAGCTACCAGTGCGTAAGCCACAAGTCGAGCCACCGCAAAAAGGAGTGAAGCAAGTTCAAGTGAAGGCACCGGCAGATAGCGCGCAATTGGCGATGGCTTGGAAAGCACCACGTCTTGAGTCTGGCAAGCTGGATAATCCTGAGCCATATGCACTTGAGTTGTTAACCGCAGTGCTGGATGGTTATGACAATGCACGCTTGAATCGCATGTTAGTAAAGCAAGAAAAGGTCGTGAACGATGTAGGTGTTGCTTATGACATGGTCTCTCGTGGGCCCGAGTTATTTCTGATTAGTGCAACCATGGCTAAAGGAAAAACGGTTTCACAGGCACAAGCAAGCATTCGCAAAGCGTTGGATGAGATCAAGCAAAAAGGGATTTTGGAGTCTGAACTCAAGCGCATTAAGGTGCGCATTCTTTCAGAACAAATTTATAAGCGCGATTCTATTTTTGGTCAAGCGATGGAAATTGGCAGTACTGAAATGGCTGGATTTTCTTGGAAGGATATTGACTATATGCTGGAGAAAATGCAAACCATTACTCCGGAGCAAGTCCAAGCGGTTGCCAAAAAATACTTGGTCGATGAAGGCTTGACGATTGCCGTACTCGATCCACAGGCACGCAAGACCGTTGGTAAGGAGGGCAAATAATGAGAGCCCTCACGAAAATCGTTTCATCCTATTTTTTAGCTTTTGGTTTCATCGCTAGTGCAAATGCCATATTACCAATTGAAAAACTGGATGCTTATAAAGGTGCCAAAGCTTTTCTAGTACAAACCAAAGCATTGCCGATGGTTGATATTGAGGTCAGCATAGATGCCGGCGATCGTTATGATCCTGCTGGCAAAAGTGGCTTAGCCGACATGACCGCAGGCCTGATGAATTATGGGGTACGTGGCGATAGGGGCTTGTTAAATGAGGCCCAAATTGCGGATGAGATTGCTGATTTGGGTGCAAATATTGGTTTATCAGTTAGTGGCGAGCGCGCCATTTTGCGTATCCGGACTTTAAGTAGAAAAGATTTGCGTGATCGGGCTGTGCAATTGGCAGCCTCTATGTTGAGTTCGCCCACCTATGATGCCAATATTCTTGCGCGGGAAAAGCAAAGAACTATCACCAGCTTGCTTGAAGCAGAAACTAAACCAGAGTATGTTTTAGAGCGCCGTTTCAAAAAAATGCTCTACGGAGCTTATCCTTTGGCCGATACTCCCTCAGTAAAATCGGTTGGTACGATTACTGCTACAGACTTACAGCAGTTTCATAAACAGTTTTATCGTGGCGATCGGATGATCGTCAGCATTGTGGGTGACGTAGATTCGACTCAGGCAAATGAAGTCGTACAAATGTTATTAAAAAGAATTCCGCAATCAGGACCAGTAATTGCGCCTCTACCTGAACTTCAACGTTCACCCGTAGAGCCTTTAGCTCAGCGAGAGGTACAGATTCCATTTGATTCTCAGCAAGCTCATATTGCGATGGGTATGACGGCAGTAGCGAGGAATAATCCTGATTATTTCCCCTTACTTGTAGGAAATTACATTTTGGGTGGCGGTGGATTTGTGTCCCGTTTGATGAACGAGGTTCGTGAGAAGCGTGGCCTTGCCTATAGTGTCTTTAGTTATTTCGCTCCAGGCAAAGCTAGCGGTATTTTTCAGGCCGGCCTACAGACCAAGAGCGATCAGGGCTCTATGGCGCTTGGGGTGATGAGTGACACTATTGCAAAATTTATTATGGATGGTCCGACCGTCAGTGAACTTGCTGCAGCAAAAGCCAATTTGATCAATGGTTATCCATTACGTATTGATAACAATCGCAAACTCTTGGATAACGTCTCCTCTATCGCATGGAATGATTTGCCACTTGATATGATGGAGGTCTGGACTAAACAAATTGAGGCTGTTAGTTTGGAGCAGGTGACTGCTGCATTCCAAAAATATCTGGCGATGGATCGAATGAAGATAGCAGTCTTGGGGGCTCAAAATAAATAAGTCAAAGCCGATGAAGGCTGAGCCGCCAAAGAAGGTGCGCATTATCGGTGGCATATGGAGAAGTCGCCAGTTAACCGTCTTAGATTTACCAGGTTTGCGACCTACTACAGATCGCATTCGAGAAACTCTATTCAATTGGCTTGGTCAAGATTTGACAGGCCTCACTTCTTTGGACTTATTTGCAGGAACAGGCGCTCTTGGTTTTGAGGCAGCCTCACGGGGTGCAGATTTGGTGGTGCTTCTCGAAAAAGATAAAAAGACCCATGCGAACTTAGTATCTAATTTTGCGCTGTTGCAATCCTCGCCAGTATCTGCAGTGGTAGAAATTTTGCAGCGAGACAGTGTGGAGTTCTTAAGTCAACAGCCTGACCGCTCAACGAATCTGATTTTTATTGATCCTCCTTTTCAGGATGGGACATTACTTGACCGTGCTGTCATCGAAGCTGGCAGAATTTGTGATGACTCCATCGGGGGCGGAATTTATGTGGAATTTCCCTCAAATCGTCCTCGTGAAGAGATAGAAGCCCTACTGCCAAGCTGGCATTGTGGAAAATACTTAGAGGCTGGGCAGGTAAAAGCCTGTCTATTTCGGAGTGTAAGGGGCTAAACTCTTGCCTATAGCCGTTAAAGCCTTAGGAGAGTTATGACTGTTGCTGTCTACCCTGGAACATTTGACCCATTTACGCGTGGTCATGAGGATTTGGTTCGTCGAGCATCTAGTATTTTTGATAAGTTGATTGTTGGTGTTGCCTCAAGTCGTAGCAAGCATCCCTTTTTCACTTTGGATGAGCGGATTGATATTGCTAAGGAAGTGCTTGGGCATTACTCCAATGTGAAGGTGGTTGGCTTTCAAGGTTTGCTAAAAGATTTTGCGCGCGAGCACAATGCACGCGTTATCGTGCGTGGCTTGCGTGCGGTATCTGACTTTGAGTATGAGTTTCAGATGGCAGGGATGAATCGTTATTTACTACCTGATGTAGAAACCCTGTTTTTAACCCCATCTGATCAGTATCAATTTATCTCTGGTACCTTTGTGCGTGAGATTGCTTCTATGGGTGGCGATGTCAGTAAGTTCGTTTTCCCGTCTGTGGAAAAGTGGCTTGTTCAAAAGATTGCGGCTGCCAATCAAAATTCTAAGTAAAGCCATCGAGTAAAAAATGGCTTTAATGATTACCGACGAATGCATCAATTGTGATGTGTGTGAGCCAGAATGCCCCAACGATGCAATCTATATGGGGCTAGAGATTTATGAGATAGACCCCAGTAAATGTACTGAGTGTGTGGGTCACTATGATGCGCCCCAGTGCCGTCAGGTATGTCCAGTAGACTGCATCCCCTTTAACCCCGCACATACTGAAACCCAGGAGCAGTTAATGGTGAAGTTCAAGCTATTAACTGCCGCCAAAAAGGCGAATTCAGTTTAACTAAGCAGCTTAGCCCTTAGAGTGCAGTTCCATCATGGCAGTTTGTGTATCGCCTTTTAAAAATAGCGGCAAAATTTGTAAACCATTTTCAATGCTAGTGTTGATGAGTTTTTGTTCTGCTAATTGCGGTCTACGTAAAACATAGTCAGCAACCTCCATCGGACGACCCTCACCAGCCACATCCCTTGGGTGCCCGATCCCTAGACGCAGACGCCAGTAGTCTGGCGTGCCTAGGTGTGCTTGAATATCTTTGAGACCATTGTGTCCACCAGTGCCACCACCAAGCTTGATGCGTGCTGTTCCCGGTTTGAGATCAAGTTCGTCTTGCACTACCAAAATATCTGCAGGTGTAATTTTGTGAAAGCGACAAAGAGCTCCAACGGCTTGGCCACTCAGGTTCATATAGGTGCCAGGCTTAAGTAAAAAGAGATCTTCACCTTCCCATTTCGCTTTAGCTACTTTTCCATGAAAACGTTTTTCTGATTCAAAGCGAGCGTTCAATTGTTTTGCCAAGACGTCGACAAACCAGAAGCCAGCATTGTGCCGATCTTCTTCATGTTCATCTCCAGGATTCCCCAGGCCAACAATTAATTTCGTCATGGTGAGAGTGTAAAGATATAAGTGGATTTCTACAAAAAGAGCAAATAGAGCAAGGAGATAAAAAGAAAGCCCGCTTGCGCGGGCTTCTTTCGCAAACAAATGACTTAATGAATTAAGCCTTATCCTTTGCATCAGCAGCAGGCGCAGCTGCTGGAGCTGCAGCGGCTGCAGGTGCAGCTTCTTCAGTCTCAGCGGCTTTAACAGCTGGAATACGTGCATTTGCAAGCACTGGGTTTTCTTGCTCAACATGCAATACCAAAGTAACGCCTTTTGGCAATGTCAGGTCTTTCGCATGAACAGAATGACCCACTTCAATTTTGCTCAAGTCCACTTCAATGAACTCTGGTAAGTCTGCTGGTAAGCAAGAAATTTCGATGTCATTGAGGATGTGACTAATAACAGCACCTTGCAATTTCACAGCAGCCGATGTGTCAGCATTAGTGAAGTGCAATGGAATGCGCATGTGAACTTTCTCAGTCGCAGAAACGCGCTGGAAGTCAATGTGCAAAACCAATGGCTTAAATGGATGCATTTGGTAATCGCGTAACAACACTTTTTGTGTTTTGCCACTAATTTCCAAATCCAAAATGGATGAGTGGAATGCTTCCTTGCGGAGAGCATGGAACAACGCGTTATGGTCTAACTCAATGACCAAGGCTGGATCTTTACTACCGTAAACGATTCCCGGAGTCTTACCGGAATTGCGCAGACGGCGGCTCGCACCCGTTCCCTGTACGCTTCTTTCAAAGGCTACAACTTTCATATTCAATTTCCCTATTAAGGTTAATTTCCGTTCGCGACCAAACAGAAAAGCCTTCGATTATATCGTGTGAATGGGGATTTTTGCCTACAAATGCTCAAAAAACGCCTAAGAACCCGCAAAAAACGGGGTAAAACAGGATTTTTTGCTTATTCGGCAAACATGGACATGACTGAATCGCCCTTGCTAATACGAGAAAGGGTCTCTGCTAGCAATGGCGCTACGGTCAATTGACGGATTTTGCCCACTTTGGACGCTTCTGCAGTCAATGGGATGGTGTCGGTAACAACCAGTTCATCCAATTCGGAGGCGGCAATTCGAGCCACTGCACCGCCTGATAGAACAGCGTGAGTACAGTAAGCGGTAACACCCTTTGCACCACGCTCTTTAAGCGCTTCAGCGGCCTTGCAAAGGGTTCCGCCGGTATCAATGATGTCATCCATGATCACGCAATGGCGACCTTCTACTTCGCCAATGAGGTGCATTACTTCCGATACATTGGCTTTAGGGCGACGTTTATCAATAATCGCCAAGTCTATACCTAATTGTTTTGCCATGGCACGGGCGCGCACTACACCGCCGATATCTGGGGAAACAATAATCAGATCTTTTTTTGTCTTTTGCGCTTCCAGATCGGCCAAGAGAACGGGTGAGGCATAAATATTATCTACCGGGATATCAAAAAAGCCCTGAATTTGGTCAGCATGGAGGTCCATGGTCAGAACACGCTCAATACCAGCGACCGATTGCAGCATATTTGCCACGATGCGGGCAGAGATTGCAACGCGGGCGGAGCGTGGACGACGGTCTTGGCGGGCGTAACCGAAGTACGGAATCACCGCAGTGATGCGGCTTGCGGAGGCTCGCTTCAAGGCATCAATCATGATCATCAGTTCCATCAAGCTGTCATTGGTTGGTGCACAGGTTGATTGAATGACCACGACATTTTTGCCGCGAACGTTTTCTTGAATTTCTACTTGAATCTCGCCGTCCGAGAAACGACCTACAAAGGCTTTGCCCATCGGCAAATTGAGCTCTTTGGCTACAGCCTCAGCCAAAACCGGATTTGCGTTGCCTGTAAATAAAGTCAATAAATCTGTGTTTGTGGAGGACATAGTCTTAAGGATTTTGAGGGGTCAAAAGGTTTTCTTTGTCATTTCTACAGTAATTGGCAGGGGAAGAAGGATTCGAACCTTCGCATGCTGGAATCAAAATCCAGTGCCTTAACCAGCTTGGCGATTCCCCTTCGGATCAATCTGAAGAAATCAAATTGTAAGCGGGATTTTTATTTAGCCCCCGAACAACCCGACCTATCCACCCTTTAGGAAGATTTTGTAGAAGATTTTCCAGTTTTGCGACATTCGTCTTAGAGTCTAAGACTGTAAACACGCTACTTCCAGAGCCTGACATACGGGGCTCAGAGCCCGGTACTGCCTGACTAATCCAATCCAAAGCTTGCTTCACTTCAGGACAAATCCGCATCGCTACTGCCTGACAATCATTTGAAAGATCGGACCATGGCGATGCAAGAAAGCCATCTATTGTAATCTGACCATGATTTCGGGTCAATTCAGGGTCCTGAAAAATGCTGATAGTAGGAATCCCTTGATTGGGGAAGATCACTAAAAAATCACGAGTTTCCAGGTCAATTTCTTGAATTTGTTCGCCAATACCTTCAACAAATGCATTTTTGCCAAAAATGAAAAATGGTACATCTGCCCCGAGCTGAAGACCAAGTTCGCAAAGTGTCTTTTGGTTTAACTTGAGATTCCAGAGGGTATTTAAACCAATTAAGGTGGTGGCAGCATCGGAAGATCCGCCACCCATTCCAGCCCCCATGGGGATTTCTTTTTGCAGGCCAATCTCAACCCCAGATTCAATCTGGCAAAAGTCTTTTAATAGTTTGGCAGCTCTGACCACTAAATCATTTTCGGGTTCTACTCCCGAAATGGGATCGATACGAAGAATCTCATTTTGGGGGATCAGTTTTAAGTGGATCGTGTCACACCAATCAATTAACTGAAAGACGGATTGCAGTAAGTGATAACCATCTGCTCTTCGACCAACAATGTGAAGAAATAAATTCAGCTTGGCTGGTGAGCGTAGCGTTAAGGAATGATGACTGATTTCACTCATTCGGGCTATCAAAGACTAGGCGAATATCAATCGATCCAATATTCGAGCTGCGAGTCATACTTAATTTCTCAAGACGGTTCTTATTGCTCCAGGTATAAATTAAGTCCCAGCCATCCTGGTTAATTTTGCTCACTTGCCCTTTGGCATTTCTTTCTATGCTTGCTTCGCTACCGGGCCTTACTTCGCCTCTGAGCCAGTTTGATAAACCTCTTGCTGGTAATGGAAGTCCCAAAGTGTTTTGAACGAGGGTATCTGCATCAATTGCTGTGACTACTTGTCCATCACGTTCAAGAGTCGCTTCGCCTGGCATGATGGTAATTTTTGCGATAGATCCGCCAACAGGATTGCGTATCTCTAAAACGTCTTTGAGTTGTTCTTGAGTGAGCGTAAAGCCACCTGATCCACCTTGATTATGAGCATCAGTAAGCCCTGTAACTTTAACGGCAAAGCGGCCGTCCCAAGAGCCTGCAGAGGCTTGATCAGTGGTTGACCAATCTGGTTTTAAGCGCTTGAGCGTTTCTTTAAGTGTGGGATTATTAGCGTCTAATTTTTGAGCCTGTTGCCACATCTCTTCTGCTTCAGTGCGGCGATCCATTGCCCACAATACCTCACCAGTATGTGCCGCAATATCAGCTTCCGGTTTCATTCTGAAGGCTTGTTGAAGTTGCTCTAGAGCCAATTCATTTTTTCCAAGACGGAAGTTGACCCAGCCTAAGCTATCTAAGATGAAGCTGTCCTTAGGGGAGAGTTGGTGCGCTTTAGTGATGAGTGCAAATGCTTCGGGTAGTTTGATGTTGCGGTCGGCAAAAGAATAGCCCAAAGCATTTAAAGAATTCGCATCATTTGGATTCTTGCGCAAAATTTCCCGCAAGGTTTTTTCCATCACATCTAAGCGACCTACTTTTTCTGCTGACATGGCATAGGTATAAAGCAACGCTGGATCCTTGGAGGTCGGTTTTGCAGTAGACGTAATTTCATAGAAAGCCCGTAGAGCATCTGACTCATCTTTGGCTTTACTGAGCAAAGCTTGCAGTTGCAGTAGTGTATTTTCTTGCTGCGCTGGAGTTTGTTGGCGCAATAACGCGATGGCAGGTTTGACGGCATCTGACCAGCGATTATTTAAAACCAGCAACGTAATCAAAACTTCTTTGGGTTTGGTTTGGGAAGCTGGAGACAAACTATCCCAAGTTTTAGCAGCATTTAAAGCTAATTCAGGCGAGCCACCTGCAATCCCAATTTCCATCGCCCTTTGGGCCAAGCGAGGATCCTTGAATTGACGTGCCATTTCCATATAGGTGTTGTAGGCTAGGCCCGCTTCGCCTCTTTGCAGGGCAATTTCTGAAGCTAAGACTTCAAAAACTGCCTGCCCCGTTTGGATATCGTCGGTTTGTGCAGATGCCTGACCAGGCAGGGCGCTTGCGTAAGCGATGGAGAAGAGTAATAAACCCTTCAAATAGGATTTAAGTAACAATTTGCTCATAAGCACATTCTAATCTGCGAATCTACAATTGATTTATGCCAGAACTTCCAGAAGTTGAAGTCACCCGCTTGGGAATTGCCCCTCACCTTCAGGGGCGCGTGATTAGTGCCGTCAAAATCCTTGATGGGCGTTTACGTTGGCCTGTCCCCAGCACCCTGACTAAGATTTTGCCTGGTCAAAAAGTGCACACCATTGAAAGGCGCGGAAAGTACCTCTTAATTGAGCTGGATATAGGGCATCTATTGATTCATTTGGGAATGACAGGCACCTTGCGGGTATTGCCCAGTACTGATCCTTTGAAGTTGCATGATCGCGTGACTGTAGAGTTTGGGAAGTTGAGTTTACGTTTGCATGACCCCAGAAAATTTGGTGCAGTGTTGTGGCATCCAAGAACTAAAGGTCCGATAGAGAAAAATGTTCTATTGCAAAAGTTGGGAGTAGAGCCTTTTTCAACAGAATTTGCTGGAGAGCTTGGTGCTGAAATTTTGTATCGGGCATCACGCAAGCGCACCGTCGCTGTTAAGCAATTTCTGCTGGCTGGCCAAGCGGTCGTTGGTGTTGGCAATATTTATTGCTCCGAGAGTTTGTTTGAGGCAGGCATTCATCCTGCTAAGGCTGCTGGAAAACTCACGCGCCCTAAATGTGTTCGTCTAGCTGAAGCAGTGAGATTGATTTTGAAAAAAGCCATTGCTGCTGGCGGCAGTAGCTTGAAAGATTTTGTGAACAGTGATGGAGATCCAGGACATTTTATGGTGCAAACCAAAGTCTATGATCGTAAAGATGAACCCTGTAAAGTTTGTAAAACACCCATCAAGCAAATTGTGCAGGGACAGCGCTCCACTTATTTTTGCCCTACATGTCAAAAGCGCTAATCACTACTTTTTCTGAAAAGTTGATTGCTTGGCATGCACGCAGTGGCCGCTCAGGTCTGCCTTGGCAAGGCAATCGAGACCCTTATGCAGTCTGGGTTTCAGAAATCATGCTGCAACAAACTCAGGTAGCTACTGTTCTAGAGCGCTTCCCTCGCTTTATGAAGCGCTTTCCAACGGTTAAAAAATTAGCAGCTGCTCATATCGATGAAGTGCTTGCTGAGTGGGCTGGCTTGGGTTATTACTCTCGCGCTCGAAATTTACATGCATGTGCCCAGCAAGTGATGCAACAATTTGCTGGACAATTTCCGAGCGATCCAGTTTTACTCGAGCAACTCAAGGGGATTGGTCGGTCAACCGCAGGCGCAATCGCTGCTTTTGCTTTCCATGTAAGAGCGCCAATTCTAGATGCGAATGTCAAAAGAATTCTGGCGCGCTTATTTGCTGTAGAAGGCACGCTACAAGACAAGGCTGTGAATGACCATTTATGGGGGCTAGCTAATCAGATCTTACCAAGCAAGCCTCAGGATATGCCGGTGTATACCCAAGCATTGATGGACTTTGGCGCTACTTGGTGTACTGCTCGTAAACCAGTTTGTCTTAGTGGTGAAAAAAAATGCCCATTTGAAAAATACTGCCAAGCAAATTTAAGCAATCAAGTATTGGCCTTGCCGAAAAAGGTAGTAAAAGCAAAGTCACCCGAGTTTGACTGCGACATGCTCTTAGTTAGGCATGGCAATGCGATTCTGCTGCAAAAGCGCCCAAGCAAGGCAATTTGGGGTGGATTATGGTCTTTACCAGAATCTATCTGGGTGGCGAAATCCACTCCTCGAAAAGTAGCACCCAGCCTCAAGAGCTTCTTGGAAGCGGCTTTACCTGAAGAAAAGGCAGCTGTATGGCTAAAGGCCTGTAAGGCGGTCCAAGTAGGTCCTCAAATTAAGCATGTCTTTACCCATCGACGTTTGTGGATGCAGATTTGGGATGTGAATGCTTTAAAAAGCGTAGAGCCTGAAAGTGCAAATTTGAAGTGGGTACCCCTGAGCCAATTAGGGCGCTATGGCCTACCGCAGCCGATTAAGATTTTGCTGCAGGGATTGAGTCTAGCTCGCGGTGACGGTCTAAAAAATTAAGCTGTAGATCAATCAATTCTCTTTGGGTGCGGAAGTGTTCGCTAATTCGATTCACAAGATAGACCGAGCGATGCTGACCACCAGTACAACCAATTGCAACCGTTAAGTAACTGCGTCCGTCTGCAATGTAGTGCGGCAACCATTTCTCAATAAATTGTGTAATGTCACTTTCCATGCTGATGACTTCTGGAATTTTTTCTAAAAATTCTTTTACGGGTTTATCGTTCCCTGTTAAGGGCCTTAAAATTTTGTCGTAATGGGGGTTGGGCAAGCAACGAACATCAAAGACGAGATCTGCTTCGCTAGGCACGCCTTTTTTAAATCCAAAAGATTCAAAAATGACTGTCAAACCAACGGGCTTATCTTTCAGTAGGTCCTGAATCCAAGAGCGTAGGGCGTGAGATGGTAGGTTACTAGTATCAATGCTATGAGCTTGCGTGCGCAGGGGTTCAAGCAAGCTCCGTTCTTTATTAATCGCTTCTATCAATGTCGCTGATTGGGATTGCTTGGCATTCGTTGATAAGGGATGTCGTCGGCGAGTTTCTGAAAAGCGCTGTACCAAGGTATTGGTATCTGCATTTAAGAATAAGATGCGTACTTGGTGCGTACGCTTCAGATTTTCAAGAATGAAAGGAAGCTCTGCAATCGATTGGCCACGACGTGCATCAATAGCTACTGCTACGCGCTCGCACTTTTCGCTTTCAAGAGTGCTGATAAGGTTTTCTAGGAGCGAGACGGGAAGGTTATCGACGCAATCATAGCCAGCATCTTCAAAGGCCCTCAGGGCTACTGATTTACCTGAGCCTGAGATTCCGGTAATCAGATTAATTTGCATGACTTAAAGCAAGCGCCCTTGGGATTTAATCGCATCTGCCTCGGTATTCATTTGGGCTCGTTGACGCTCTATAAATTCTTTGAGGGTATCAATACCGCGTAATTGCAAAATTGTATTCCGGACTGCAGCCTCTACCAGTACCGCTAAGTTGCGTCCAGCAGCCACTTGAATTTTTACCGTTCGAATCGGAATTCCCAAAACATCGATATGTTGAGCTTCCAGTGGCAATCTTTCAAATTCACCATCGGTTCGCCGAACCAATTGCACAATAAGGCGCAGTTTTAATTTTCGACGAACGGCTGTTTCACCAAAAATCGTACGAATGTCCAAGAGGCCAAGTCCGCGCACCTCAAGAAGATTACGAAGAATTACGGGGCAACGACCTTCGATATAGTCGGGTCCTAAGCGTGCAAAATCTACCGCATCATCAGCAACTAAACCATGCCCGCGAGAAATCAATTCCAAACCTAACTCACTTTTGCCTAAGCCAGATTCACCCGTTAATAAAACGCCCAAGCCTAAGATGTCCATAAACACCCCGTGCATCGTAATTTGCGGAGCGCCAATTTTGGTGAGATAGGTGCGCAAATGGTCAATGACTTCTGCGGCTGAAATACTCGTGGTAAACAGCGGGGTGGATGAGCGTTGGCAGAATAGTTGTAGATCTGGATCTGCGGACTTGCCATCAGCCACAATCACACAAGGCGGAGTTTTAGAAATTAGGTTAGCAATTTGCTCTTGTTTTTGTTCGGGCTCAAGCGCTGCGTGATAGTCAACTTCTTGTACACCAAAAATTTGGATGCGACTTGGGTGAATCAGATTTAAGTGACCCACCAAGTCTGAGCTGGCTGCAGCAGCTTTGACTGCCTCAGGTGGAAAGGTACGATCAGCACCTTCAAGGCCGCTAATCCAGGAGAGCTTCAGATCAGAAACATTGTCATCAAAGATTTGTTGCGCAGTTACTCGATCGAGGAGTAATGGCTGGGTCATTTTGTATTTCCCCATTGCTGCAATAGTTCACAGACTGATGTGGGGTCGGTAGCAGAAATCAATTTTTCTCTTGCCTCTGAATCTGATAGCAGTTGTGCGATAGAGGAGAGAATTTCTAAATGTTGTTGGGTTGCCTTTTCTGGAACCAACAAAAAAATGAGGATCGACACAAGATCACCATCAGGTGCTGCAAATTCGATCGGGTCTTTCAACTTCATGAAGGCTGCAGTGGGTTGCTTTAGGCCTTTTACACGACCGTGAGGAATCGCAACACCAGCCCCGAGGGCTGTTGAGCCTAAGTTTTCTCGGGCATTGAGAAACTCTACTACTGAGCTTGCATCAATACCAACTTGCTTGGCAAACAACTCCCCAGCAGCTGCAAAAGCATCAGCCCTGTTTTTGGCGGGGTTATCTAATGCAATGCAGTCAGGGTTAAAAAGATTAGTCAGCACATTCATTACAGATGATTATAGGTGTCCTCACGCTCACGCTTACTCAAAATGCTTTTCGTGATGATGATCTTGAATCTTTTCTTTGTGTTTCACAACCTGGCGCTCAAGCTTATCGACCACTGCATCCATAGCGTGATAGAGATCGGCATTATGTGCTTCAGCGAACAGTTCTTTGCCTTTAAGGTGAATCGTGATCTCGGCACTTTGACGAAGATCTTTTTCTTTGGCGTTATCAATCACTAAAAAGGCAGATGCATCAATGACGTGATCGAAGTGCTTGCGAATTTTAGCTAACCCAGCCTCAAGATGCGTGCGCATAGCAGGGGTAACTTCTACATGACGGCTATTAATTTTTAAATTCATGAGCAACTCCTTATATCAACGCGTGCGCATAGCAATACCGGGGGTGCGCAGCAAGCCCCTGTCTTTTTGAGCTGTTTTTTTTGGAAAGTGAACCATGAACCTCCAGCGTATCAGCGAATTTGCCGAAAACCAAGAGGGGAAAGTACTTTTTATTACTTATACGGACAGATGCCTTGTCCGGCTTACATCCGGAAGTTTTCACCCAAGTAGACTCTGCGGACTGCATCATTTTGAATAATTTGATCGGGCTTGCCTTCTGCTAGAACGCTTCCTTCGCTAATGATGTAGGCGTGGTCGCAGATACCCAAGGTTTCTCGAACGTTATGGTCGGTAATCAACACGCCAATCTGACGGTCTCGTAAGAATCTAACAATCCGCTGAATTTCCCCTACGGCAATAGGGTCAACTCCTGCAAATGGTTCATCGAGCAAGATAAATTTTGGTTGGGACGCTAATGCTCTCGCGATTTCAACACGGCGACGCTCTCCTCCAGACAATGACAGGGCTGGATTATTGCGGAGGTGGCCAATTTGTAGTTCGCCTAATAATTCATCTAGACGATCCGCAATTTCGCCTTTGCTTAAGGGTTTTCCACCTTGGACTTGGAGCTCTAGGACTGCTTGTATATTCTCAGCAACGTTGAGCTTTCTAAAAACAGAAGCCTCTTGAGGAAGGTAAGAGAGCCCCATACGCGCTCGCTCATGAATAGGAAGATGGGTGATATTGACCCCATCTAAAATAATTTGACCGGCGTCCAGTGGAACCAGCCCAACAATCATGTAAAACGATGTCGTTTTACCCGCACCGTTTGGACCCAATAGTCCAACTACTTCACCACATTCCACTTCAATCGAAACATCTCGTACTACTGTTCGAGAGCCATAACGTTTTTGAAGATTGCTAGCGATGAGTGTTGCTTTGGGATGGTTTTGAGCTAAATCCGTTGTCATTTCTCTAATGTGGCTTTTCGTCTTGGTGAAAGGATTGCTCTAGCTAAAGGCAAGTCCTCCGCTTTTGCATTCGCGGGAGGTGTTACACGATAGCGCTCTTTAATATCATCGTACTCAATTTTCCAGCCCTGCAGTTGATCTAGCATCTGCATATTCAGAGAGCGCTTAAGACTGGCGTCTCCTGTGATAGTCAGAATCTCAGTCTTGGCATTGTAGGTAACTTGGATCCCGCGTCCTTGTATAAATTCATCGGCAGGACCTTCTCTGCGCTGCCTGAAACTTGCAGTAGTGTCGGCGGATCCTTTGACGTCAACTAATTCATAGCCTTCAGGATCAACTTGAATATGACCATCTTCGCCTGTAACGATAATGCTGCCTTTAATCAATAAAACTTGACCTTTTAAGTCATACACCTGCTGTACATCATTTACTGAAACTTTTTCAGCCTCAAGAATGATGGGCTTGTCTTGATCGGCTTTCTCGGCGTTAGCAATAGGGCTCAGCACCAGTAAGGAGAGGGTGAATCCAATATGAAGTAGACGATACATGTTAAACATTTTATTGTGCACCCCGAGGAGCGCGTTCGATTCGACCTTTAACTTGACCGGAAAGTGTCATGCTTTGTTGAATGTTGTCGAATGTTCCACCTTCTGTCGAGTTCATGATCGACATGCCTTGCTCTAATGTGATTGGCCGATCAGTTTTAACGATATCGTTGTTAATCAAGACCTTGAAATAACTAGACGAGGCCAGCATCCGTAAGCTTGCAGGCTCTGTGGCAGTAGCTGCTTGTTGGGGTCTAAAGATAGAAGCATTATCAAAGAGCTCCAAGATTGTTAGGTCACCATCTAGATGACCGGTATTCGATTTGACAGTCACAGGAGCTTTATCTGGCTGAAAGAGGCGCATCCGTGGAGCATCAATATCAATGGAGGCATCGTCATCATAGTGAGTCACTTTATTGCCCAAAATTCTGTACTTGGTATTGCCTTGTTCGTTTAAAGCGGAAAGAGTGCCGTTTTTAATAATGTAGTCAGGCTCATGCAGGCGAATGCGTTCAAGCATTGAGCTTTCTGGAGGAGTATTTTTTTTAACCAACCAAAAAGTCATGAGGGTTAAGGCACTCATCAATAGTAAAGGCATGAGGCCCAGCAATGTACGCCCAATGTTGAGTTTGATCCGTTGAGAATTCAATTGCATTGCTTATTGACGAGCCTGATTGAGCAATTCCTCGTAGCGGCTTTGTGCTTTGAGAATCAGATCACACACTTCTCTAACTGCGCTATTGCCACCCGCATACGTAGTGACATAATGTGCAAATTCTTTCACGGCTTCATGCGCTTGCGCAGGAGCAATTCGTAGTCCAGCGTTTTTCATCATGGCTAGATCTGGCCAGTCATCGCCCATGACAGCGCAGTCACTGGCTTTCAGTCCAAGTGTTTTTAGAACTTCTTCTAAAGCTAACGCTTTATTTTCAACACCCATATGAACCTGTTTGATGTCTAATTCATCACAGCGCGCTAAGACCATTTTGGAGTTTCTACCCGTGATGATGGCTGTCGGAATACCACATTGCTCTAAAAGTTTGATCCCTAACCCATCTTGAATATCAAATGCCTTTAAAGATTCTTTACCATCAGCGCCAATCCATACCTGTCCGTTGGTGAGGACCCCATCAACATCTAAAACTAGCAGCTTCACTTTGCCAGCGCGCTCCCAGGCTTGTGGATACTGTGACAGAGGGTTGGTGTTGTGTGTAGTAAAAGCGTTGGGCATAAGTCTCAATCAACGACGGTATTAAATTACTTTGGCTGCAAAGAGATCATGTAGATTGAGGGCGCCTAGTAGGCAGCCATCTTGATCGGTAACAACTAAATGATTGATGCGATGTTTTTCCATCATTTCAATGGCTTCTTCAGCCAACAGTTCTGGTGGGATGGTGCGAGGGCTGGCAGTAGTGGCATTTTGTAAAGTGATGCCACTAAGATTCGTGTTTTTCTCTAGCAGTCTGCGTAAATCACCGTCTGTCAAAATGCCAAACACTTTTTGCTTGTCATCCAATGTCACTACCATCCCCATGCGCTTAGCAGTCATTTCTAGTAGGGCATCTTGCAGTGAAGCATGGATAGAAATTTTTGGCGTCTCATCAAAGCTACGCATTACTTCACTGACATGCATTAATTGTTTGCGGCCCAAGCGACCACCAGGATGGGAGCGCTGAAAATCTTCTGCCTGAAATCCACGGGCGTCTAATAAAGCAACTGCTAATGCATCGCCCATAGCTAATGCAGCCGTAGTGCTAGTTGTGGGGGCAAGATTCAGTGGGCACGCCTCTTTTTCAACACTGGTATCTAAATGGGAGTCTGCTAATTGGGCAAGCGAAGAATTTGGTGCGCCAGTCAAAGCAATCAGTTTTGCACCAGTACGTTTCACGATCGGTACGATAGTTAATAATTCTTCGGTCTCTCCAGAGTTCGAGAGAGCAACAAAAACATCGTCTCTAGTAACCATACCTAAATCACCGTGACTAGCCTCGGCTGGGTGCACAAAAAAAGCAGGTGAGCCTGTCGAGGCAAAGGTAGCAGCAATTTTGCGAGCAATATGCCCCGATTTACCAATGCCAGAAACCACAATTCTCCCTTTGCAGTCATGCAGTAATTCCACGGCATATACGAGTGCATCGGCGTTGATGCCTTCTAGGCGATCGCGCATGGTTTGCAGCGCAGCAGCCTCAATAGTGAGGGTATCGCGTGCAAGCTTTAGGGTACGTTCACGAGTCTTAGCTATCATCGAGTAAGTATATGCCGTCAGTTCTTCAATTAACCCTCATTCTCCTAGCCGCAGGTGTGGCTGGAGTGGTTATTTTCCGCTATTTTGGCTTACCCCCTATTTTGGGCTATTTAGCGATTGGGGTGCTGATTGGCCCCAATGCCCTGGCTTTGGCGAGCGACTCTTCTACAGTGAAGTATTTAGCTGAATTTGGGGTAGTTTTCTTAATGTTCTCGATCGGCTTGGAATTTAATCTTAACAAGCTGCGATCGATGCGGAACATCGTATTTGGTCTGGGTGGCAGTCAAGTGGTCTTGACGATGCTTTTAGCGGTGCCGGTCAGCCTCTTGATGAACTGGATTTACCCAATTTCTTGGCAGGCAGCCATTGCCTTGGGCGGGGCTTTGGCGATGTCTTCCACCGCGATTGTGACAAAACTCATTTCTGATCGATCCGAATTAGAAACAGAGCATGGTCGCAATGTGGTCGGTATTTTGTTATTCCAAGATTTAGCGGTGGTCTTTTTATTGATCTTGATTCCCTCTTTGGGAAAAAACCCAAAAGATCTGTTTGTTGCTCTCACTGCGGCCTCAATCAAGATTACGGTTGCTTTGGCCTTAATTTTCTTCATTGGCCAATCGCTCATGAGTCGCTGGTTTAGATTGGTTGCTAAGCTACGCTCGCAAGAATTGTTCATGTTGAACCTCTTGTTGATTGTGCTCGGTATGGCAGGTTTAACAGAGCACTTTGGTTTGTCTTTAGCGCTCGGTGCATTTTTGGCTGGGATGTTAATTGCTGAGACGCCATATCGTCATCAGGTTGAAGAGGATGTCAAACCATTTCGTGATGTCTTATTGGGACTCTTTTTTATTACGATTGGCATGCTGCTTGACTTCAATGTCATTCGTGAACAGTGGATGTTGGTGGTAGCACTTCTGATTGGCCCCTTACTATTTAAATTTGGCTTGATCGCCTTACTCTCGAGAGCGTTTGGCTCAAGCCCTGGCATCTCGATTAGAACGGGCTTATGCCTTGCTCAGGCGGGCGAATTCGGCTTCGTATTGCTGACCCAAATTGATGGCTTAGATTTAATTGATCCCGTTCTGAGCCAAGCGGTTCTTGCCGCGATGTTGCTCTCGATGTTTTGCGCGCCATTTTTGGTTGAATATAGTGATCGCATTGCAATGCGTTTTTCCAGTAACGAATGGCTATTGCAATCGCTTGCGTTGACACGCGTTGCTGCAAAGAGCGTACGCAATGAGAATCACGTCATCATTTGTGGGTTTGGCCGTTCTGGTCAAAGCTTGGCACGTATGCTCGATCAAGAAAAGATTCCTTACATTGCCCTAGATTTGGATCCCGATCGCGTGAAAGAGGCTGCTACTGCAGGCGATAACGTGGTGTATGGCGATGCGAGTCGTGAAAATTATTTAGTTGCTGCTGGTCTCTCAAGAGCTAAGACAGTTGTCATTACTTATGCAGATACTGCTGCCAGTTTGCGTGTGTTGCGTCAGGTTGAACACCTGCGTCCCGGCATGACAGTATTGGTTCGCACCAAAGACGACGCCGACATTGCTAAGTTGCAAGCGGCTGGCGCTACCGAAGTAGTGCCTGAGTTGATTGAGGGAAGCCTCATGATTGCCTCGCACGTCTTGTTGATTATGGGTGTGCCTATGCGTAAGGTAGTTCGGCGGATTACGACTGCACGTGAAGAGCGTTATAGCTTGCTAAGAGGGTATTTCCGAGGCGCAGGCGATGATGACTTTGGCTCGAATGAGTCTTGGCGTTTACATTCGATTACTTTGCTGCCCAATTCTCAAGCCGTTGGTAAAACTCTAGAAGAGCTTGATTTGGGTAGTGCAGGTGTCAGCGTTCAAGCAGTGCGTCGTAAGGGGCGCAATGCAGACTATGTGAAACTTGTCTTGACGCCCGAATTGCAACTGCAAGCTAACGATATCTTGGTGATCTCAGGTAACTCTGAGGCGACTGACTTGGCTGAAGCTAAATTACTCTGAGATTTATTGACTATTTCTTTTTCTTAGTTGCAACGGGTTTGCGAGTGAGTAATGGTGCCAAGTAGTGACCGGTAAAGCTGGCTTCATTTTTTGCCACATCCTCCGGCGTTCCCGTGGCAATGATCTGACCACCACCTGCACCACCTTTTGGTCCTAAGTCAATAATCCAGTCAGCAGTCTTGATCACATCTAAGTTGTGCTCAATGATGACAATCGTATTGCCTTGCTTTTTGAGCGTCTGAATCACCGTGAGTAATAGTTGAATATCGTGGAAATGTAAACCAGTGGTTGGTTCATCCAAGATATAAAGTGTTCGACCAGTATCCCGTTTAGAAAGCTCAAGTGATAACTTCACGCGCTGGGCTTCGCCGCCAGATAGAGTTGTAGCGCTTTGTCCCAGTTTCACATAACCCAAGCCAACATCTAACAGTGTTTTGAGTTTGCGCTTGACTACTGGAACGGCTTCAAAGAATTCATGGGCTTGCTCGATCGTCATCGAGAGCACTTCATGAATGTTTTTGCCTTTGTAGCGAATATCTAAAGTTTCACGGTTGTAACGTTTGCCATGGCAGACATCGCAGGGTACATAAACGTCTGGCAAGAAGTGCATTTCTACTTTGAGTACGCCATCGCCTTCGCAGGAATCGCAGCGTCCGCCTTTGACGTTAAAGGAGAAGCGACCGGCTTCATAACCACGTTCACGTGAGGCTGGAACACCAGAAAAAAGTTCACGAATGGGCGTAAAGAGGCCGGTATAGGTAGCGGGGTTGGAACGAGGTGTTCTGCCAATGGGAGACTGATCAACACTAATCACTTTGTCAAAGTGTTCTAAGCCCTTCATTGCATCATGTGCAGCAGGCTCTGCATTAGAGCCATAGAGGTGTTGTGCAACTGCATGATGCAGGGTGTCGTTAATCAGTGTAGATTTACCGGAACCCGATACTCCAGTGACGCAGGTTAATAAACCGACTGGAATTTTGGCATGTACTGATTGCAAGTTATTGCCACGCGCACCGATGATTTCTAAAAAGCGATCATTTACCGGAATACGTTTTTGGGGAACTTCAATGGCTTCGCGACCAGCAAGATAGGCGCCAGTAAGGGATTTGGGATTGGCCTCGACTTCAGCAGGCGTGCCTTCTGCAACAATTTCGCCGCCATGAACACCGGCTCCTGGGCCGATATCGATGACCCAATCAGAAGCGCGAATCATATCTTCATCATGCTCAACCACTAATACGCTATTACCTAAGTCACGTAAGTGTTTGAGTGTGCCAATCAAGCGATCGTTATCGCGTTGATGTAGACCAATTGAGGGTTCATCGAGTACATACATTACACCCGTTAAGCCTGAGCCAATTTGACTTGCGAGCCGAATACGTTGGGCTTCTCCGCCCGATAGAGTGTCTGCACTGCGTTCTAAAGAGAGGTAATCAAGACCCACGTCATTTAAGAAACGCAGACGTGCACTGATTTCTTTCACGATCTTATCGGCGATTTCTCTCTTGGCACCTTTCAGTTCAAGTGCCTCAAAGTATTCCTTTGCTTCTTTTAGCGGGAGAGCGCTAATTTCATAAATAGCGCGAGATTGTTTCTTCTCACCCACTTTGACAAAGCGCGCCTCTTTGCGTAAACGACTGCCGTTACATTCTGGGCAGGTTTGCACATTTTGATAGCGAGATAGTTCTTCACGCACGGTGACAGAATCTGTCTCGCGATAGCGACGTTCAAAGTTAGCAACAATCCCTTCAAAAGCATGCTCGCGAATGCTATTTTTGCCACGCTCATTAATGTATTCAAAAGGAATGGTGATGTCACCAGAGCCCAACAAGATGAGGTCTTGTTGTTTCTTGCTAAGGGATTCAAATGGTTTTTCTACGTCAAACCCGCCATGCTTGGCAAGAGTTTGCAGTAATTTGAAGTAGAACTGATTGCGGCGATCCCAGCCTTTAATCGCCCCAGACGCTAGGGATAAATCAGGATGTGCCACGATACGTTTTGGATCAAAGAAAGATTGATGTCCAAGACCATCGCATGAAGGGCATGCACCCATTGGATTATTAAATGAGAAGAGGCGTGGCTCTAGTTCTTGAAGAGAGTAAGAGCAAACGGGGCAAGCAAACTTACTGGAGAAAATCATCTCTTTACCAGTGTCCATATCCACAATCATGGCCTTGCCATCCGCGAGGCGTAGCGCTGTCTCAAAAGATTCAGCAAGACGTTGCTGAATGTCAGGGCGCACTTTAATGCGATCAACAACTACTTCAATGGAATGTTTATCATTCTTTTTGAGGGTTGGTAATTGATCGACTTCAAAAATTTCTGCCTTAGCTACGTTTGCTGTGCCACCGCCGGAGCGCACTCGAAAACGCACAAAGCCTTGGGCCTGTAGGTCTTGGAAGAGATCAACGAACTCGCCTTTGCGCTCACTTACCACTGGCGCAAGAATCATCAACTTTGTGTCCTCAGGCATAGAGAGCACCGTGTCTACCATTTGAGAGACGCTTTGCGCCTCTAGAGGTAGGTCGTGGTCTGGGCAGTGAGGTGTGCCTGCGCGTGCAAATAGCAAACGCAAATAATCATGAATTTCAGTAACAGTACCCACAGTGGAGCGTGGGTTATGGCTCGTTGCTTTTTGTTCAATGGAAATTGCAGGTGATAGACCTTCGATGGTGTCAACGTCGGGCTTTTCCATCAACTGCAAAAATTGACGCGCATAAGCGGAAAGCGATTCGACATAACGACGCTGACCTTCGGCATAGAGCGTGTCAAAGGCCAGTGAGCTCTTACCTGAACCAGATAGGCCAGTCAGGACGACAAGTTTCTCTCTAGGGATGTCTAGATTGATATTTTTGAGGTTATGGGTGCGGGCACCGCGGATCTTGATTTCGTTATTCATGATTTTTTTGCGTAACTTGTTAATATAGCTCTTTCCCATGAATTCTTCTGAACTTCGCTCCACTCTGGCCTTAGCGGGCATCTTCGGCTTACGTATGCTGGGCCTGTTTTTGCTGTTGCCCGTTTTTAGCATCCACGCCAAAGACTTGCCAGGAGGTGATCAAGCCTTCTTGATAGGGCTGGCACTCGGAATTTTCAATATTGTTCAGGCCTGCTTCCATATTCCCTTAGGCAGACTTTCTGATCGAATCGGCCGAAAAGCGGTCGTTTTATGGGGGTTGTCCTTGTTTGTTGCCGGGGCTTTAATTTGCGCAACCAAAGATGATTTGTTATGGATTTCTATCGGTCGAGGGGTAATGGGCGCCGGTGCAATTTCTGCAGCTGTTTCTGCTTGGGTTGCCGATCTGACTCGAGAGCAGGTGCGCAGTCAAGCGATGGCTTTAGTCGGCGCCAGTATTTCTCTCTCTTTTGCAGTTTCGCTAGTGGTGGCTGCTCCGCTTTATCGCATGATTAGCTTAAGTGGGATGTTTTTTGTGTTGGCAATTCTAGGTGTCTTGGCGATGTTAGTGGCCTATTTTGTATTGCCAAATAACAGACCTGAAGTTCATGCGCAACAAGATTCACTCAAAGTTGTGTTCCTTCGCCCAGAGCTCATGCGACTAAATGTAGGTGTATTTGTATTGAATGCTACCCAAGTAGCTATGTTTTTAGTGGTGCCACGTTTATTAGAGCAAGCAGGATTTCCGCTCACTGCCCACTGGCAAATTTATCTCTCAGTGGTTTTACTCTCGTTTGTATTTATGGTTCCACTTTTAGTCTACGGTGAGAAAAAACAGCGCATACGACTTATTCTGTTAATTGCGATCATTTTGCTGGTTATTGCTGAAATCATTTTCACTCAAGCTGCATCTGTGACTCTCATTACGGTGGCATTGCTGATTTATTTTGTAGGCTTCAATCTTTTGGAAGCATTACAACCATCATTGGTCACTCGTTATGCAAAAGAATCAAAGGGCACTGCTTTGGGGGTTTACAACACCACACAATCTATTGGCCTCTTTTCTGGTGCGTTGTTAGGGGGTTATTTAATGGACAGCCTTGGCAATGTATCGGTCTTTGCAGTCGGGGCGGCTATGCTAGTTGGCTGGCTTATAATTGCCTGGTCGATGGGTGAAATGCCAGCGAAAGCAGCAGAATCAAAGGGTTTAGCCGCAAAGACATAGCCGTAGCTTCATCAATTTAATTAAAGCGAGCAGTTCATTTTCAGCAGTAATAACAGTGGTATTTTTCTTCGGGAGACAACATGGCTTCGGTAAATAAGGTCATCATCGTAGGTAATGTAGGACGTGATCCAGAAACGCGTTATATGCCAAGTGGCGACGCCGTTACAAACATTTCAGTAGCAACATCTGATCGCTACAAAGATAAACAAACTGGTGAGATGAAAGAAACCACAGAATGGCATCGCGTTGCATTCTTTGGCAAGCTTGCAGAAATCGCTGGCCAGTACCTCAAAAAAGGTTCGCAGGTTTATGTTGAAGGCCGTTTGCGAACACGCAAATGGACTGATGCCAGTGGACAAGAAAAGTATTCTACCGAGATCGTTGCAGAAACTATGCAAATGCTTGGTGGTAAGCCAGTAGGCGGAAGTGGTGACGGTGGTGAAAGCTATGCTCGCTCAAAGCCGGCTGAGCAGTCTGCCCCCGCATCGTCTAATGCCGCATCGCTCGGTGCAATGGACGACGATATTCCGTTTTAAGCAACATCAAATAATGCGGTAGATATCGTAGTATTAAAAAACCCCTTCTAGGATTTTCTACAAGGGGTTTTTATTTACCTACTGTCTTGCGTGTCGAATATTTACGGGCCAGGGAGAATTATGATCCGTGCGGAATGGGTTGATGTCTAGGCCCCCGCGTCGGGTGTAGCGGGCGTAGACAGAAAGTTTTTCTGGTTTGCACTGTCGTTTGATGTCAGTAAAGATTGTTTCTACGCAATGCTCATGAAACTCACCCAATTGCCTAAAGCCAATCAGGTAGCGCAGTAAGCCTTCTTCAAGAATGGGGCGTCCTTGATAACGAATTTGGATGCTAGCCCAATCCGGTTGACCGGTAACAGGGCAGTTTGATTTGAGTAAGTGCGATACCAAGCACTGTTCAATCGGACCAAAAGATTCATTAACACCTAATAGGCTTGAATCTGCAGGCAAGCTTGGATCAATCTCGATATCTAGTCGATCCATCAAGATGCCGCCCATCTCTTGCATTCCTTTTTTGGAAATGATTTCAGTGGCGTTGATGCGAGTAGTGATCTTGCTGCCAGCCACTACTGATAAATCCGCAGTGAGTTTTTCTTTGACTTCATTCTCATCTTCAAAGCGGGCGTTGTTGAGACTATTGAGATAGAGCTTGAAAGATTTAGACTCAATCATGTTGGGAGAGTCTGCGGGAATCTGAAACTCAGCTAGGGCAATTTGTGGCTTTCCTTTTTGATTGAGCCAGCTTAGTTCAAATGCGTTCCATGTATCAACACCCACAAATGGCAAAAATTGACCCTCTTTAAGTCCGATCTTCTTGCGGTTTTCAGCCCTGGGAATGGGAAAGAGCAAACTCGGATCATATTGATCTGGGTATTGCGTTGATTGTCCAAGTGGAAGCGTTGCCATTAATTGCTTTTAGCTTTTAGGTTTATTCGATACACCTGATACGACATGTCCTGTTGGGGCTACGGATGCAGCTGATTGGCAATGGCCCGTTTGATCATCAAAGAAAAAGTCGGGTTCAAATTCTCGCAAGAACTCACTCTTTGATAAGCCACCCAAGAACATGGCTTCATCGACATCAATACCCCATGCCATCAGTGTTCGAATAGCACGTTCATGTGCTGGGGCGGAGCGTGCAGTGACTAGCGCGGTACGAATGCGCATACCGTTTTCGCTAGTGGAGCGCTGCAGTCTGTGCAATGCTTCCAATAAAGGTTTGAAGGGTCCCGGAGGTAATGGAATGTCGACCTTCTTGCTCTCATGATCAACAAAAGCCTCAAGCCCTTTTTTCTGAAATACTTGCTCGGCTTCATCGGAGAACAGGACTGCGTCTCCGTCAAATGCAATCCGAATTTCATTGGGGTGAGACTCAGCAGTTTTACTAGACTCTGGGTAGACCCGTGCAGCTGGGAAACCTGCATCAATCGTCGCCCTTACATCATCTTCGTTGGCCGATAAGAAGAGGTTGGCGTGTAATGAGCGAAGGTAATGGTAGGGAGGACGACCTCTGGTAAATACGCCACGTTCAAGATGTAGACCATGGTGCTCGGCGGAACGGAAGACGCGCAGACCACTGACAGGATCATTGCGGGAAAGTATCACTACCTCAACCCGTTGCTCACCTTCTTCATTAAAAGCGAGAAGTTTTTTAACTAATGGAAATGCCACTCCTTTTTGAGCGGCCTCACTCAAGCGCTCAAGTTGTAATTTCATATAAGCGCTGTCATCGGTTGACTCAAAGATGCGATTTTCTTCTTCAAAATCAAATAGGGCGCGCGATGAGATCGCAACGACGAGTTTTCCGGTAAGCGTGTATGACATTTAAGAATTACATCTCATTTCAGGAACAGCTGATATGCAGGGTTATTACTTTCATCCCAGTGAGGGTAACCCAATGTTGCCAAGAAGTTATGGAATTTCTTCTGCTCATTTTTGGGTACCTGGATACCTACCAAAATGCGGCCGTAATCAGCACCATGATTACGATAGTGGAAGAGACTAATGTTCCAGTTGGGTGCCATGCTCGTTAGGAACTTCATCAAAGCACCCGGGCGCTCTGGAAATTCAAAACGGTAGAGCAATTCATCTTTAGCCAGTTCAGAGTGACCGCCTACCATATGACGTAAGTGCGATTTTGCTAACTCATCATGGGTGAGGTCGATCGTTGCAAACTTCGCTTTACGAAAATGTTTTGCAATGGCTTCGCTATCTCCCGCTTTTTGTGTGCTGATGCCTACAAAAATATGTGCTTCGCTTTGATCACCAATCCGATAGTTAAACTCAGTCACATTGCGTTTACCAAGTAATTCACAGAAACGTTTGAAAGAGCCACGCTCTTCAGGAATCGTTACGGCAAATACTGCTTCGCGGAACTCACCAACGTCTGCACGCTCTGCTACAAAGCGGAGACGGCTAAAGTTCATATTGGCTCCGCAAGCAACGGCTACCAGGGTTTTCTTCTTGAGACGTTTTTTATCAACATACTTCTTCATGCCTGCAATGGCTAGGGCGCCAGCAGGCTCAAGGATGCTTCGGGTATCGGTAAAGACATCATTAATGGCTGCACAGATTTCATCGGTATCGACAGTAATGATTTCATCAACTACTTTTTTGCAGATACGGAAAGTTTCTTTGCCGACCAATTTGACAGCAGTGCCATCAGAAAATAAGCCAACATCTTTCATCTCAATTCGTTTGTTCGCTTTGAGTGATTGATTCATGGCATCAGAATCTGAGGCTTGCACGCCGATGACTTTAGTCTTTGGGCTTACTGCTTTGATGTATTCGCCAATACCGGATATGAGACCGCCACCACCAATGGCGACAAATACTGCATCGATGGGTTTTTCATATTGAGTAAAAATTTCGTGGGCAATGGTGCCTTGTCCAGCGATCACATCTGGGTCATCAAATGGATGAACAAAGGTCAAGCCTCGTTTTTTGCCCAATAGTTCCGCATGTTGAAATGCGTCGCTGTACGACTCACCCTGGAGAATGATCTCGACCCAAGAACCACCTCTCGCTTTAACGGCATCAATTTTGACGCTGGGAGTCGTCACCGGCATCACGATGACAGCCTTACATTTCATTTTGGCAGCCGATAAGGCTACGCCTTGAGCATGATTGCCCGCAGAAGCTGCAATCACACCGCGTTTTAAAGATTCTGGGGGCAAATGGGCCATTTTGTTATAGGCGCCACGGATTTTGAAGGAAAAAACCGGCTGGTTATCCTCTCTTTTGAGAAGGACCTGGTTGCCCAAACGCTTAGTCAGTTCGGGGGCGAGCTGAAGTTCAGTTTCTCTGGCTACGTCATAGACGCGAGCCGATAAAATTTTCTTTAAATAGTTCGTTGCCATCCAATGAGCGTACCACGGATGGCTGCTAAGCCCTTAGATTTGCAAGGGTTTATCGATTTAGGGAGCAACTTTATCCGTTTACTGACACTATCAGGTTCGCTCAACTAAAATGCTTATTTATCAAATATGTCGCTATGAACGCACCATTGGCTTTAAACCAGTTGTTGGATGCTGAGGCGGGCTCTCCCCGTCTTCGCGAAATTCCCTACAACTACACCTCCTTTTCTGATCGAGAAATTGTGATTCGCCTCTTAGGTGAGGAGTCGTGGCGGGTTCTCAATGAGTTGCGCGGTGTTCGCCGTACTGGCCGCTCTGCCCGCATGTTGTTTGAGATCCTGGGTGATATTTGGGTAGTTCAACGCAACCCCTTTTTGCAGGATGACTTATTGGATAGCCCGGTTCGTCGCAAACAATTAATCGATGCTCTGTGGCATCGCTTGGGTGAAGTTAAAAAGCGTAATAGTGGAGATTCTGCAGAACAGGTCGAAATTTTATTAAGCGCTGCTTATCGCGCCATTGAAAATTTCGAAAATGGATTTAAGGAAGTTGAACAAATTCGTAAACGCGCACGTAAAGAATTAGGCCGCCATACCGCTAGCGACAATATTTGTTTTGATGGCGTATCGCGCGCAGCGCATGTTACTGATGCAACGGACTGGCGTGTTGAGTTTCCACTAGTAGTACTTAAGCCTGATTACGAGTCAGAGATTCCTGGTTTGGTGAAAGCCTGCGTGGCATTGGGTCTCACGATTATTCCTCGTGGAGGTGGCACTGGCTATACCGGTGGTGCGATTCCCTTGTATGCCATGTCTGCAGTGATTAATACTGAGAAATTACAAGATATCGGCGGCGTGAAATCTAAGCATCTGCCTGGTGTAGCTCATGAGGTCTCAACCATCTTTACTGGTGCTGGTGTTGTCACTCGCCGTGTAGCTGATGCTGCAGAGCAAGCTGGCTTAGTGTTTGCAGTTGATCCTACTTCTGCTGATGCGAGTTGCATTGGCGGTAACATTGCCATGAATGCCGGTGGTAAAAAAGCAGTTCTTTGGGGCACTGCTCTAGATAACCTCGCTAGCTGGCGCATGGTGGATCCAGAGGGCAATTGGCTCGATGTTGAACGCCTTGAGCACAACCTTGGCAAGATTCATGATGTTGCAACCGTGCGCTTTCAGTTAACTTGGTCTGATGGTAATAGCGAGCCTGGTCAGCGAATTCTAAAAACAGAATTGCTCGAAGTAGAAGGCAAGCGTTTTCGCAAAGAGGGTTTAGGTAAAGACGTTACTGATAAATTTTTATCAGGCTTGCCTGGCGTACAAAAAGAAGGTTGCGATGGTTTGATTACTAGCGCAACTTGGATATTGCATCGCATGCCAAAATTTATGCGTACTGTTTGTTTAGAGTTTTTTGGGCAAGCGCGCGAGGCCATTCCAAGTATTGTCGAAATCAAGGCTTACTTGGATGGTTTAAGTAAGCAAGGCGGTCCCATTCTGGCTGGTCTGGAGCACTTGGACGATCGTTATTTGCGCGCAGTTGGCTATTCCACAAAATCTAAGCGCAATAGTCTGCCAAAGATGGTATTGATTGGCGATATTGCTGGCGATGATGAAGGAACAGTCGCAGCAGCTACTAGTGAAGTAGTACGCATGGCAAACCTGCGGGTTGGCGAGGGCTTTGTTGCAGTGAGCGCAGAAGCCCGCAAGAAGTTCTGGCTCGACCGTGCTCGGACAGCCGCCATTGCTCGTCATACCAATGCATTTAAGATCAATGAAGATGTGGTAATTCCTTTGCCACGGATGGGTGAGTACACCGATGGGATTGATCGCATCAATATTGAACTATCCCTTAAAAACAAGTTACAAGTTCTCGACGGCCTGGAGTCGTTCTTGAAAAAGAGCGCTTTGCCATTAGGCAAGAGTGATGCGGAATATGAAATCCCTACAGCAGAGATTTTAGGTGATCGGGTTCAGCAGGCTCTTGAATTAATTACGAGGGTGCGCACTCGTTGGGCTGATTGGCTGACGCAGATGGATACCCATTTCCCACAACTTCAAAACTACAGCTTGCGGGCATCATGGAAAGAGGAAGTTCGTTCTGAATTACGTATTATTTTTGGCGGTCTTGCATTCGAGCCGATATTGGCTGAACTTGAGGCTATTCATAAAAATATTCTGCGTAAGCGCGTATTCGTTGCATTGCATATGCATGCTGGTGACGGTAATGTACATACCAATATTCCGGTGAACTCTGATGACTACGAGATGCTGCAAGATGCCCATCGTGCAGTCGATCGTATTATGAAGTTAGCCCGCTCCTTAGATGGCGTGATTTCTGGTGAGCATGGTATTGGTATTACGAAGTTGGAGTACTTGACAGAAGCAGAATTAAAAGACTTCCGTAGCTATAAGAATCGTGTAGACCCTGAAGGCAGATTTAACAAGGGCAAGCTGATGCCGCATGCCGACCTGAGCATGGCTTACACGCCAAGCTTTGGCTTGATGGGGCATGAGTCCATCATCATGCAGCAAAGTGATATCGGCGCCATCGCTGATAGCGTGAAGGATTGCTTGCGCTGTGGTAAGTGCAAGCCAGTTTGCGCGACCCACGTACCACGCGCAAATCTTTTATACAGCCCCCGCGACAAAATTTTGGCGACATCATTATTGATTGAAGCCTTCTTATATGAAGAGCAAACTCGTCGCGGTGTTTCAATTCGGCATTGGGAAATGTTTGATGATGTCGCAGCGCATTGCACTGTCTGTCATAAGTGCTTAACACCTTGTCCAGTCAAAATCGACTTTGGTGATGTGACGATGAATATGCGCAACCTCATGCGTAAAATGGGTCAGCAGCGTTTTAATCCAGGTACAGCAGCATCGATGTTTTTTTTGAATACCACCAGTCCAGAGACTATTCATTTAGTTCGTACGGCTATGATTGGTTGGGGCTATAAGTTACAGCGCTTAGGCAATGATCTTCTGCGTAAGTTTGCTAAAAAGCAAACTGCACATCCTCCTGCAACTGTTGGGAAACCGACCATCACTGAACAGGTTATTTTCTTTGTAAATAAGAAGATGCCTGGCAATTTGCCGAAAAAGACTGCGCGTGCTTTATTGGATATTGAAGATGCAAACTACGTCCCCATTATTCGGGATCCTAAAACAACCTCTGCCGATACTGAGGCGGTCTTTTACTTCCCGGGCTGCGGATCCGAGCGTCTATTTTCGCAAGTGGGTTTAGCAACCCAAGCAATGCTCTGGAATGTTGGAGTGCAGACAGTGTTGCCACCAGGCTATTTATGCTGCGGCTACCCACAGCGCGGTAATGGTGATTTTGACAAAGCGGATAAGATGATTACGGACAACCGCGTCTTATTTCATCGGGTGGCTAATACCTTGAACTACTTAGATATCAAGACGGTAGTCGTATCTTGCGGCACTTGTTACGACCAATTAGCGGGCTATCAGTTTGAGCAAATCTTCCCTGGTTGCAGGATTATTGACATCCACGAATTTTTAGCCGAGAAGGGTGTCAAGCTCACTGGAGTAACAGGCGTGAAATATATGTATCACGATCCTTGCCACTCCCCCATGAAGCTACAGGACCCTTTGAAGACAGTGAATGAGCTCATCCAATTGGAAGACGGTAAAGCGATTGTGAAAAATGATCGTTGCTGTGGTGAGTCTGGAACCTTAGCGGTTACTCGTCCTGATATTTCTACTCAAGTCCGTTTTCGCAAACAAATTGAAATGGAAAAAGCGGCCAATGATTTGCGTCAGGGCGATTTCACTGGCGACGTTAAAGTATTAACAAGCTGCCCATCTTGCTTGCAAGGCTTAACCCGCTTTGATGCAGATAGTGATACTACTGCTGATTACATCGTAGTTGAGATGGCGCAAAAATTACTCGGTGAAAATTGGATGCAAGACTACGTCACCAAAGCTAACCAAGGCGGTATTGAAAGGGTGTTGGTTTAATGATTCCAACGAATGTTGTGGTGCACCAGCAGTCCAAGGTTCTTGAGCTCTCCTATGAGGACGGCTCTTCATATCGACTGCCTTTTGAATTATTGAGGGTACTTTCTCCATCAGCAGAAGTTCAGGGTCACGGCCCTGGTCAAGAGACTTTGCAAACGGGTAAGCGCGAGGTATTGATTGCCAGTCTGGAGCCTGTCGGTCATTACGCACTGAAACCCACTTTTTCTGATGGACATGATTCAGGCTTATATTCTTGGGATTACTTGTATTTCTTGTGCGAAAACCAAGAGCAAGTATGGAAAGAGCATTTGGATAAATTGGCTGCTGCAGGTCTTGATCGTGATGCGCCGATGGTGCAGGCAGGACACTCACATGGCCACTCTTGTGGAAGTCACTAATGAGTAAAACCCACTTTGGCTATCAAAGCGTTGACGAAGCCGAGAAGGCTGGTAAGGTTGCCGAGGTATTCCATTCGGTGGCTAGTAAATACGATGTGATGAATGACTTAATGTCTTTCGGTCTACATCGCGTTTGGAAAAAGATCACGATTGCAAGTGCAAATGTACGTCCTGGCCAAAAAGTGCTGGATATTGCTGGCGGTACTGGCGACCTAGCTAGCGCATTTGCCAAGGCGACGGATTGGGGCCGTAATCCTGATGCTCAAGTTTGGTTGAGTGATATCAATGCTTCAATGTTAGGCGTCGGTCGAGATCGCTTATTAGACCAGGGCATGGCCTTGCCTTGCGTGCAATTTGATGCGGAAAAAATTCCGTTCCCTAATAACCATTTTGATGTGGTAACCGTTGCTTTTGGTTTGCGCAATATGACTCATAAAGAGCTTGCACTTGGCGAAATGTGTCGCGTGATTAAGCCAGGGGGCCGCGTACTCGTCTTGGAATTTTCCAAGCCAGATGCCTTCCTGCAGCCCGTATATGACCTGTATTCATTCAAAGTACTGCCTTGGTTGGGCGAAAAAATAGCGCAAGATTCAGAAAGCTATCGCTATTTGGCAGAATCTATCCGCATGCACCCTGACGCGGATACCCTCAAAGAGATGATGCTGGGGGTTGGTTTTGACGAAGTGCAAACCCATAGAATGACTGGGGGTATCGTTGCCTTACATATTGGTATTAAATACTGATAGTTGTATAGTTTTTAAGCTCTTAAAAACTCAAGTATTGAAGAAGTTATTAGAAGGGGTAAAAGCAATGAACAAACATTTTTTTAAAGCAGTTTTATTAAGCTTTACTTTGATATTCGCAACAGTGGGTCACGTTGATGCTGCGCGTCTTGGTGGCGGCAAAAGTATCGGTAAAGCTCCCAGTGCTCCAATTCAAAAGCAAGCTCAACCTGCACAAAAGCAAGCTCAGCAAGCTCAACCTGCAGCTCCAGCACCACAAGCGCCAGCGCCTAGTCGTTTTGGTGGCATGGGTGGTCTCTTAGGTGGGTTAGCTGCTGGTTTAGGTATTGGCTATCTCTTATCGCATTTTGGTCTGGGTGAGGCAGCCTCTTCCCTGATTACCGGTTTGTTGATTGCGGTGCTGGCTGGTTTTGTCATCATGTTTGTGATTCGCAGGTTCTTGCCTGCCATGTCAGGCGCAGGGCAGAATGCAAATGCACCTACCCCTGGTATGCAGCGAGCTAGCCTTAATCAAAATCCGAGACAAGACCCGGCTTTTGCTCCTGTAGCAAATGCTTTTGCTGGCGTTTCACAGGAGCCTGAGCTATTTCATTCCACGCTGCCACCAGGCTTTGATCAGCAAGCTTTCTTAGAGAATGCAAAACAGTATTTTGTGACCTTGCAAAAGGCCTGGGATCAAGGGGATCTTGCTGCATTGCGTGAATTCGCTACCCCTGAAATGTTTGCAACCATTCAGCAGGACTTAGCGGGTCGGACTGATAGCGCCAACCAAACTGACGTTGTAACGGTTAATGCGCGGTTGTTGGGAATCGAAACTGCAGATGCGCATTACTTCTGCAGCGTTCAGTTTAGCGGCATGATCCGTGAGCAACAGGGAGCGCCAGCCAGTGATTTCTCAGAAATCTGGAATTTAAGCAAGCCAGTAGAGGGTCCTGGAGGTTGGGTACTAGCGGGTATCTCCCAGTTAGTTTAAGCTTTAGGTAATTTCCGTCGGAAAACCCGCACTTGTGCGGGTTTTTTACACTTATGAACACAATATCCTCTTCAACACATACGATTGCTGCCGGAGCTGCTTGCCGAGGAATTAACCACGTCTTGGGGCGAGAGCCATGGGCGTGCGCTGAGTTAGCAAAGCATGCAGAGAAGACGGTGCTTATTCAACTTCCTTTTGGGCGCTTGTGTTTTGAGATTAATCCTGTTGGACGCTTAGAGGTCTTAAGAGAGTTGGAAAGCCCTACACTTGCCTTAGAGGTGTCTGCAAAAGCGATGAGTGATTTGGTGGCTAGCCCTGGCAATTTAAAGGAACAAGCTTTCAAAGCTGTCAAAATTACTGGTGATGCAGATTTGGCTCAATTGATTGGACGTTTAGCGGGCCAGTTGCGCTGGGAGTATGAGGAAGATCTGGCGCGTATAGTTGGTGATGCGCCTGCAAATTTTGCTGTCAGACAAGGTAAGAAATTTGTTTCTGCTACGCGTTCTGCCGTCAGTGACTTATTAGACAATGTGATTGAGTACGTCAGTGAAGAGCGAAAGATCCTTTTAAATAAACGCGATTTTATGGTTCGCAAATCCGAGTTAAATGACTTACGCGATTCAGTAGATCGTTTAGAAAAACGCATTCAACTCATAGAGCAAAAGGCTAAATAAATCGTGCGTCGAATTGCTCGTATCTGTTTTATATTTTTTACTGCTTGGCGTTATGGTTTATTGCCTTTATTGCGCGATGTTCTTAAATCAGGAGTTGGCCGTAGCTTTTTGACAGTCGTTTGTTGGACTTCTCCTGGCACTAAATTACCAAGAGGAGAGCGCATTCGCTTAACCCTTGAAGCGCTTGGTCCGATTTTTGTAAAGTTTGGACAAGTGCTTTCCACGCGTCGTGACTTGTTACCAGAAGATATTGCCAATGAGTTGGCAAAATTACAAGATCAAGTGCCGCCGTTTTCTAATGCAGAGTCTCGTCGTTTAATTGAAGAGGCTATTGGTCAGCCTATCGAAGAGGTATTCATGAGCTTTGATGCGACCCCGGTAGCAAGTGCCTCGGTTGCACAAGTGCATTTTGGAGTGTTGCGCGCCACCGACAAACATCCTGAATGGGCCCATAAAACGGTAGCCATCAAAGTATTGCGCCCTGGAATCTTGCCAGTAATTGAAGGTGATCTGGCCTTGATGTATGACTTAGCAAAAGTCATTGAAAAGAGTTCTGAGGATGGTCGTCGCTTGAAGCCGACTGAGAACGTTGCAGAGTTTGATACTTACTTGCATGATGAATTAGATCTGATGCGCGAGGCAGGAAACGCAAGTCAATTGCGTCGCTATTTTGCAGATTCTAAGAAGTTGATGATTCCAGAGATGTATTGGGATCTATGTCACACCAATGTCATTGTGATGCAAAAAATGGATGGCATTTCAATTGGACGCACCGCAGACTTGCGTGCAGCTGGCGTAGATTTTAAGAAGTTGGCAGCTGACGGCGTAGAGATATTTTTCACACAAGTATTTGAGTACGGATTTTTCCACGCAGATATGCATCCTGGAAACATCATGATTAGTTTGGAGCCAGAAACTTTTGGCCGATTTATTTCTTTAGATTTTGGAATCGTTGGCGCGCTTAGTGAATCGGATAAGAATTATTTAGCGCTGAACTTTTTGGCGTTCTTTAATCGTGACTATCGCCGCGTTGCTGAACTTCATATTGAATCTGGTTGGGTGCCGGCGAATACGCGCGTTGAAGAATTAGAGGGGGCTGTGCGTTCTGTTTGTGAGCCTTACTTTGATCGTCCACTCAAAGAGATTTCTCTTGGAATTGTGTTGATGCGTTTGTTCCAGACCTCACGTCGCTTTAAGATCGAAATACAGCCTCAATTGACCCTGTTGCAAAAAACACTCTTAAATGTAGAAGGGTTGGCGCGTGAGCTAGACCCAGATTTGGATCTTTGGAAAACCGCTAAGCCAATTTTGGAAAAATGGGTTGATAAGCAGCTCGGTTGGCGCGGTTTGCTGGATGGACTGAAGGAAGAGGCGCCCACTTGGGCCAAAATTCTGCCTACTTTGCCGCGTTTAATTGCTGATAGTTTGGCTCAAAGCCGTCATCAAACAAAAGACCAAAATGGCGAATTAGAGGTCTTAAAAGCCCTTTTGCTTGAAGAAAGACGTACTCACCGCCTGATAGCTGGGGCTTTGCTCTTTGCTGGAGGATTTTTGGCTGGAATTTTGATCATCAGCCTAGGCATTTATTAGCCTCTCGCCGATTGGCTCCTTAACCGCTAAAATAGCAGGTTAGGCAAAACACATGAAAAAATACTTTATCGCTGGCATCCTGGTTTGGGCACCATTGTCAATCACCGTTTGGGTGATTGCCGGGGGCTTGGGTTTACTCGACGGTGTTTTTGGCTCGGTAATGCACGCCATCATTATGGTTCTTCCCCATGATGCTGCAATAGATGTCCAACACTTCCGCGACCTCCCAGGCGTTGGAATTGTGATTGTGATTGCAGTGATTATGTTCACCGGTCTACTGGCGATTAGTTTTGCTGGCCAGTGGTGGTTAAAGATTTGGGATAAGTTTGTCAATCGCATTCCGATTGTTCGTTCCATCTACTCAAGCGTTCAACAAGTTTCTTCCACTTTATTTTCTGGAAATGGTCAGGCCTTTAGTAAGGCTCTGTTGATTCGTTATCCTCATGCTGACTCTTGGGTGATTGCATTTCAAACCGGCACGCCTGCAAAAGAAGTGACGGCTAAGCTCGGCGAAGACTACGTCAATGTATTTTTGCCCACCACGCCAAATCCTACCTCCGGATTTTTTATGATCGTACCTCGTGCGCAAACGATTGAGTTGGAGATGAGTGTAGAAGAGGCATTGAAACATATTGTTTCCATGGGCTCGGTTCCACCAAATAATTCTAGTGCTCTGACTTCACATGAGTCACCACGCCATTTTTGATTTTAGGAAATTGTTATGTCAATGCGTAGCCATACTTGCGGCCAAGTAACCGATTCACTGATTGGTCAAGAGGTCACACTCTCAGGCTGGGTTAACCGCCGTCGTGACCACGGAGGCGTCATCTTTATTGACTTGCGTGATCGCGAAGGTTTTGTGCAGGTAGTTTGTGATCCAGATCGTCCGGAGATGTTTGCCCTTGCTGAGCAAGTGCGCAATGAGTTCTGTATTCAGATTAAAGGTTTAGTTCGCGCACGCCCTGCTGGCACAGAGAATACAGATTTGGTTAGCGGTAAAGTAGAAATTCTCTGTCACAACCTGGTTATTGTGAATGCTTCTATTACTCCACCGTTCCAGATTGATGATGAGAATTTATCCGAGACCACTCGTTTGACTCATCGTGTATTGGATTTGCGTCGTCCACAAATGCAAAAGAATCTACGCTTGCGTTATAATGTTGCAATGGAGTGCCGCCGCTATTTAGACGAAGCGGGCTTTATTGATATTGAAACACCGATGCTCACCAAGAGTACGCCTGAAGGTGCGCGCGACTATTTGGTTCCATCCCGTGTGCATGATGGCCAGTTCTTTGCTTTGCCACAGTCTCCCCAGTTGTTTAAGCAGCTATTGATGGTGGCTGGTTTTGATCGTTACTATCAAATTACCAAGTGTTTCCGGGACGAAGATTTACGTGCAGACCGTCAACCAGAATTTACCCAAATCGACTGTGAAACGGCTTTCTTGAGCGAGATTGAGATTCGCGATCTCTTTGAAAACATGATTCGTCATATTTTCAAGAAAACTATGAATGTGGAATTGCCTAATCCATTTCCAACCATGCCTTACTCAGAGGGTATGGCGCGTTTTGGTTCCGATAAGCCAGATTTGCGTGTCAACTTTGAATTCACTGAATTGACAGATGTGATGAAAGACGTTGATTTCAAGGTCTTCTCAGGCGCAGCTAATCAAGAAGGTGGCCGAGTAGTGGGCTTGTGTGTACCAGGTGGCGCCGAGATCAGTCGTAGTGAAATTGATGACTACACCCAGTTTGTCAGTATCTATGGTGCCAAAGGTTTGGCATGGATCAAAGTGAACTCTATCGCTGAAGGCCGCAATGGTTTGCAATCACCGATTGTGAAAAACTTGCATGATGCTGCGATCGAAGGCATCTTGAAACGGACTGGTGCTAAAGACGGCGACATCATTTTCTTTGGTGCTGATAAAGAAAAAGTGGTGAATGATGCCATCGGCAACCTGCGCTTGCGTATTGGCCACTCTGCTTGGGGTAAAGAGCATGGCCTCTTTACCGAAGCATGGAAGCCATTGTGGGTAGTAGATTTCCCGATGTTTGATTACGACGAAGGCGAAGCCCGTTGGGTTGCTTGCCATCATCCATTCACCAGCCCGAAGGATGAGCACATGAAGTACCTCGAGTCTGATCCAGGCAAGTGCTTGGCTAAGGCTTATGACATGGTTCTAAATGGTAGTGAAATCGGCGGCGGTTCTGTTCGTATTCACCAAGAGGCGGTACAAAGTCAGGTTTTCCGCGCATTGAAGATTGGTGCTGAAGAAGCTCAAGCAAAGTTTGGCTTTTTATTAGATGCACTTCAATACGGTGCGCCCCCACATGGCGGTATTGCCTTCGGCTTAGATCGTATTGTGACCATGATGACTGGTGCTGAGTCCATTCGTGATGTCATTGCTTTTCCTAAAACACAACGTGCACAATGCTTATTAACCCAAGCGCCTAGCCCAGTAGATGAGCGTCAGTTGCGCGAGTTGCATATCCGCTTGCGCCAAGCAGCGCCGGCTGCTTAAAACAATTCAAGCAGTATCGGCACTATCTTGAAAATCCCTATCTCGGTTTTAGTTGTTATCTACAAATCGAATAGGGATGTTTTATTGATAGAGCGCGCTGATCGTGCAGGCTTTTGGCAATCGGTTACTGGTAGCTTGGATAGGTCAGATGAAGATTTAGCTCAAGCGGCTACCCGTGAGGTTTTCGAAGAAACGGGGATTGCCGTTGACCAGCTGCCAGCAGATGCGCTGCGTAATTTGCATCACCAGATCGAATATGAGATCTATCCAGAGTGGCGCTTTCGATATGCGCCTGGCGTCACCAGAAATACTGAACATTGGTTTGCGCTGCAGGTTCCAGAAAATACTTCCATTCACCTTTCCCCAAGAGAGCATGTTGCTTATGATTGGTTGCCATTTGCAGAGGCAGCTCAGAAATGTTTTTCTCCTAGCAATGGTGAAGCGATTCTGAAATTGTTTTCAGCGAACTGAACTAGAAGCGAATAAGATAGAGCGATGAGACATTCATCGGGACACCATCACGGTAGCGCAGATTCCAAGCCCTCACAGGGAAGTGACTGGAAGGTTATTCGCGATTTAATTCCCTATCTACTGGAATATAAATTTAGAGTTGCGATTGCTCTGGCTTGCTTAGTGGCTGCTAAGGTTACTAATCTAGGCATCCCTATTTTGCTGAAGCGTTTAATTGATGATTTAAACCTCAGGGCGGACTCTCCACAAGTCTTACTTGTAGTTCCAGTGGGGCTCATTCTGGCTTACGGGCTCCTCCGAATGGCTGCATCCTTGTTTGCTGAGTTGCGTGAGTTTCTCTTCGCTAGGGTGACCCAAAATGCTGTCCGCAAAGTGGCTCTCCAGGTCTTTGAGCATTTACATGCTTTGGCGCTGAGCTTTCATCTGGCTCGTCAAACTGGAGGAGTCAGTCGGGATATTGAACGTGGTACTCGAGGTATTCAGTCGCTAATCTCTTATTCGCTCTATAGCATCCTACCAACGCTTGTTGAGTTCATTTTGGTGTTGGGCTATTTGGCGTACTCATATGATATTTGGTTTGCAGCAATTACCTTATGCGCCTTGGTTTTCTATATCGTATTTACTGTAGTAGTCACGGAGTGGCGTACCCATTTTCGCAAGACTATGAATGATATGGATTCAAAGGCGAATCAGAAAGCCATTGATTCTTTATTAAATTTTGAGACGGTAAAGTATTTTGGTAATGAGGCTTTTGAAGCTAGTCGTTACGACAAAAATTTAGTGCGCTACCAGGCCGCTGCTATTAAGTCGCAAAAATCTTTAGCAGTTCTCAACTTTGGACAGCAAACAATCATTGCCATTGGCTTAGTCCTAATTTTGTGGCGCGCTACACTCGGTGTAGTAGACGGCACCATGACTCTTGGCGACCTTGTATTAGTAAACACTTTAATGATCCAGTTGTATATTCCACTCAATTTCCTGGGTGTGATTTATCGCGAGATCAAACAGTCTCTAACGGACATGGAGCGAATGTTTTCATTACTCAATACCGATAAAGAGATTGCTGATTCACCGAATGCACATCCATTGCGAATCGATCATCGTGGTCACGGGCCAGACGTCCGTTTTGAGAATGTATCTTTTCATTACGATGCTAAGCGTGAAATTTTGCGTGATGTCAGCTTCAACATTCCCGCCGGTACTATTACTGCGGTTGTGGGTCAAAGTGGTGCAGGCAAGAGTACCTTAGCTAGATTGCTCTTTCGATTCTATGATGTGCAGTCTGGAAAAATCTTGATTGATGGTCAAAACCTTCAAGATGTGACACAGGCAAGTTTGCGTAAAGCCATTGGCATCGTTCCCCAAGATACGGTTTTGTTCAATGACACCATTGGTTACAACATTGCCTATGGTGATCCTTCAGCAACAATTGATGAAGTTCATGAGGCTGCAAGGGCAGCGCAAATCGATGGCTTTATTAAACGTTTGCCTGAGGGTTATGAGACCCAAGTAGGCGAGCGGGGCCTGAAGTTATCAGGTGGCGAAAAGCAGCGTGTGGCAATTGCCAGAACTTTACTTAAAAAACCCGCAATGTTGATTTTTGATGAGGCTACTTCAGCCTTGGACTCTAAAACGGAGAGGGCTTTTCAGGAAGAATTACTCGGTTTGGCCAAAAATCGAACAACTCTGATCATTGCACATCGACTGTCAACCATTATTCATGCCGATCAAATCTTGGTGATGGATCATGGTCAGATTGTGGAGCGTGGCACTCATCCTGAGTTACTGGCTGCTAATGGGAGGTATGCCGAGATGTGGCAAATGCAAGAACGAGCGGCACTTGATTAGAATAGCTTGATGACGCAGCAAATGAATCCATCAGTTACTACAGAGGCTATTCTCAAGAATGCCTTTGCTGCTGCCGTATCGGTAGCCGATCCGCAGATGATTGTCCCGCAATACTTAGCAAAGATATTCCCATCTGGGCAGGAGCCACAAGGTAAATGCTTGGTAGTTGGTGCCGGCAAAGCAAGTGCATCTATGGCAAGTGCCCTAGAGTCTTATGCAAAAGTAAACTGGCCCCAGACAAAGATAAATGGTGTGGTTCTGACGCGCTATGGCCACAGCTCTCCAACAGCTCACATCAAGATTGTGGAGGCTGGTCATCCGGTACCTGATCAAGCTGGTATGGATGGCGCAAAGGAAGTGTTGGCTTTGGCTCAGGAGCTTCAAGCTGGGGATGTCTTAATTGCTCTGGTGTCAGGCGGCGGCTCTAGTCTTCTGACCTTGCCGGTCGAGGGCATTTCGATTGAAGATATGCGCAAGACTACTGAGGTACTCCTGCGCAGTGGTGCACCGATTGAAGAGATGAATGTAGTGCGCAAACATTTATCAGCAATTCTGGGTGGCAATTTAGCAAGGGTTGCGATTGCGCGCGGTGCTCGTGTTGAAGCTTTATTAATTTCAGATGTGACTGGGGATTCTCCAGCAGATATTGCGAGCGGTCCTTGTGCTGCTGACTATTCAACCTATTTAGATGCACTGAATATCTTAGAAAAATATCACTTAGGTACTGACGCAGTACCTACAATTGTTTTGAATCATCTCAAGCAAGGTTTAGCCGGAGAGAAGCCAGAAACCTTAAAAGACATTGACTTGGTAGATGCGCAAGTAGCCAATCATGTGATTGCTACCGCATATAAAAGTTTAGAAGCAGCAGCTGATTATGTACGTACCCAAGGATATGAACCTGTTGTTCTGGGTGACACCATTACCGGTGAAGCTCAAGAGGTTGGAGTGAGTCAAGCAAATTTGGCTCGTGAGTATTTAGCCAAAGGTGACAAGCCCTTGGCTCTTATTTCTGGTGGTGAATGCACGGTGACGATTCCTGCAGGACTTAAGGGGCGCGGCGGCCGTTGCAGTGAATATCTCTTATCTCTTTTTGCTGCCAGTGCAGATTTATCCAAGATTGCTGCCTTAGCGGCAGACACCGACGGTATTGATGGTAGCGAGAAAAATGCCGGCGCATGGTTTGATGGTGAAGTTCGAAAACTAGCTCAACCTCAAGGGCTTGTGCCAGAAACATTCTTGGCGGCACATGATTGCTACGGTTTCTTTGCAGAATTAGGAGCTTTAGTGGAAACTGGCCCTACACTCACAAATGTGAATGATTTCCGCATTATCTTGCTCGATAAATAATGATGTCCAATAGTCCGATACAAATTGAATTAATTCAGCCAGACGATTGGCATTTACACATTCGTGATGGCGAAGTAATGAAGTATGTATTAGCTGACACTGCTCGTCAATTTGCACGCGCGATCATCATGCCAAACTTGAAGCCACCAGTCACTACCGTAGATTTGGCCAAGGCTTATCAAGCTCGCATTGAATCGAATTTGAAATCATTAGGTATTGGCAGTTTTACGCCGCTGATGACTTTATATCTAACTGATAACACTTCAGCGGATGAGGTGCGTAAAGCTAAGGCAGAAGGCATAGTTGGATTCAAGCTATATCCTGCAGGTGCTACGACAAATAGCGATGCGGGTGTTAGTGATATTAAGCGTTGCTATCAAGCTTTAGAGGCGATGCAAACTGTTGGAATGCCTTTGCTGGTGCATGGTGAAGTAACTCATGCTGATGTTGATATCTTTGATCGCGAAGCTGTATTTATTGATCAAGTTCTTGAGCCATTGCGCAAAGATTTTCCTGAGCTCAAAATAGTGTTTGAGCACATTACGACAAAACAGGCGGCGCACTATGTGCGTGATGCCTCGACTGACGGAAAGAATACGATTGTTGCGACGATCACCCCACAGCATTTGCTCATGAACCGCAATGCGATCTTTGCTGGCGGTATTCGTCCACACAACTACTGTTTACCAGTACTCAAGCGTGAAGAGCATCGCGTTGCCTTGCTAGATGCTGCTACTAGCAGCAATCCTCGTTTCTTCTTGGGTACCGATAGCGCGCCACATGCGAAGGGCGCTAAAGAGGCTGCTTGCGGTTGTGCTGGTTGCTATAGCGCATTTAATGCTTTGGGTTTATATGCTGAGGCATTCGAGAGTGTTGGTAAATTGGATAAATTGGAAGGTTTTGCCAGTTTCTTTGGCCCTGATTTTTATTCTTTGCCACGCAATAGTAAAAAAATTACTCTTTCCAAACAGGCGCAAAGTATTCCTGCAGAATTGCCTTTAGGTGATGCGACGATTGTTCCGCTACGCGCAGGCGAAACAATCGCCTGGTCGCTGATTTAAATCTACATACGCTAGTATTTCGTTTTCAAGCCAATTTGCTCCGTCTGCGTTAGACTGCAGGCGCAGAGTCAATTAGGCAATCGCCGCCTCTTTATTGAGGGGGAGGAAAGTCCGGACTCCACAGGGTAGGGTGATGGCTAACGGCCATCCACGGTGACGTGAGGAATAGGGCCACAGAGACGAGCGTATTTAGTTACGGTGAAACGCGGTAACCTCCACCTGGAGCAATCCCAAGTATGCAGACGATGAGGCGTCCCGCTGAGTCTGCGGGTAGGGAGCTTGAGCCGTTAGGTAACTAACGGCCTAGAGGAATGATTGCCCCTAGGTGCGAATCTAGGCGACAGAATCCGGCTTATCGATTGACTCTGCACTTATTCCGTAATGACTTCGACGCTGTAAGTCAGCTCAGCAGTTTTAGCCAGCATGGTAGTGGCGGAGCAATACTTTTCATGAGAAAGCTTCACGGCGCGATCCACTTTGGTTTGCTCTAAATCTTTGCCTTTAACGATGAAGTGCAAATTAATCTTGGTAAAGACTTTCGGGTCCTCAGAGGCTCTTTCTGCCTGAAGGGTGACATCGCAGGCTGTAACTGCTTGGCGAGCCTTTTGTAGGATTAAAACCACATCGAATGCGGAACAGCCTCCAGCTCCAGCCAGAAGGAGCTCCATCGGCCTTGGAGCTAGGTTTCTGCCGCCTGCTTCAGGGGCGCCGTCCATATTGACGAGGTGCCCACTGCCAGTTTCAGCTGAAAAAGCCATACCACCATTACCCAACCAAGAGATTCGACATTCCATATTAGTGATCCCTAACTTAATAAATTAATCAATATTATCAATAGTTTACCAATTTCTATACATTAGTATTGCCCTAAATTTGGGCTAAAAAACATCAGAAAATTGATTTTGGTCAATTTTCTTGCATTGCACCATAAATCTTGTGTAGAATAACCATATTGGTAGTCAGTCTTGTATAAGACTGAGACTTACCACCCAGTGTCTCCTCCACCCAAACATAGGTGGATTCCAACCCAGGACTCGTTCCTGGGTTTTTTTTGGGTTACAATTCAGGGCTTTACTGAATTACCGAACCAGTCAGCGGTAATTTGTTGTACCAGTTAGATTGCAGAATCTGCGAGCTTGCAAACATAAGCAGGGCCAAGGTGGACGTAGTTTGGTTGGGGTAATTTTTTGACTATAACAATTTGAGAAATCATGAAAACTTTTTCCGCAAAATCCCATGAGGTAAAGCGTGAATGGTTCGTGATTGACGCTACGGACAAAGTCCTCGGTCGTGTCGCCAGTGAAGTGGCACACCGTCTACGCGGCAAGCACAAGCCTGAATTCACACCACACGTTGATACTGGCGACTTTATCGTCGTGATCAATTCATCTAAGCTGCGTGTCACCGGCACAAAAGGCTTGAACAAGATTTATTACCGTCACAGCGGATACCCAGGTGGTATTAGCTCGACTAACTTCGACAAGATGCAAGACCGTTTTCCAGGCCGCGCTTTGGAGAAGGCTGTGAAGGGTATGTTGCCAAAAGGCCCACTAGGCTATGCCATGATCAAGAAATTGAAAGTTTATGGTGATGCTAATCATCCGCACACGGCTCAACAGCCTAAAGCGTTAGAGATTTAAGGAAACCAAATGGCTATTAATTACGGAAATTGGAATTATGGTACCGGTCGCCGCAAGAGTTCTGTTGCGCGCGTTTTTATTAAATCTGGCAAAGGCGAAATTACTGTTAACGGTAAGCCTATCGATGCTTATTTTGCTCGTGAAACATCGCGCATGATCGCTCGTCAGCCTTTGGCTCTCACAGCCCACTTAACGACCTTTGATATCAAAGTAAACGTTTCTGGTGGCGGTGAAACTGGCCAAGCTGGTGCAGTTCGTCACGGCGTAACTCGTGCATTGATCGATTACGACAACGCTCTGAAGCCAACTCTGTCTAAAGCAGGCTTGGTTACTCGCGATGCTCGTGAAGTTGAGCGTAAAAAAGTTGGTCTGCATGGCGCTCGTCGTCGTAAGCAGTTCAGCAAGCGCTAATTCTTTCAGTCGCTTCAGTTTTATCGAAAGGGTCGCGCAAGCGGCCCTTTTTGTTTCTACAATGAAGCAAATTGTAAGAATGTTGTATTACTCTGCAAAAATAGAGTGATTGGGAATACAGGATTTTGGAGAAAGACATGATTAAGGTTGGCATCGTTGGCGGCACAGGATATACCGGGGTTGAGCTACTGCGTTTATTGGCCCAGCATCCTGAAGTCAAAATAGTTGCTATTACATCTCGCACTGAGGCTGGTATGCCAGTAGCTGAAATGTTCCCATCTTTGCGTGGTCGTGTTGATCTGAAATTTACAACACCGGATGAAGCCAAATTAAACGAATGTGATGCAGTGTTCTTTGCAACCCCGCATGGTGTTGCGATGGCACAAGCAAAAGAATTGCTTGCAAGCAATGTGAAGATTTTGGATCTTGCGGCGGACTTCCGTTTGAAAGATGTCAAAGAATTTGCCAAGTGGTATGGCATGGAACATAGCTGCCCAGAGATTTTGGCTGAAGCTGTTTATGGTTTGGCGGAGATAAACCGCGAGGCTATTAAAAAAGCACGTGTTGTCGGCTTAGCGGGTTGTTATCCAACTTCAGTGCAACTTGGGCTTGCACCATTACTCTCTCCAAAATCTACTGGCGGCAAGCAGTTGATTGATGGTAATCACATTATTTCTGACTCCAAGTCAGGAACATCTGGTGCTGGACGTAAAGCCGAGATTGGCACATTGCTATCTGAGGCAAGTGATAACTTTAAAGCCTATGGTGTTAAAGGCCATCGCCATCTTCCTGAGATCGTGCAAGGTTTGAAGGCGATTGCAGGTCACGATCAGATTGGTCTGACATTTGTGCCGCATCTCACCCCAATGGTAAGAGGCATACACTCGACTTTATATGTCCGCCTGACCGATGCCGGAATGGATGTTGACTACCAAAAGCTCTATGAGAACTTCTATCAGGGTGAGCCTTTTGTTGATGTAATGCCTGCTGGCAGTCATCCAGAGACGCGTTCAGTGCGGGGTAGTAATGGCATTCGGATTGCGATCCACCGGCCAGGAGGTGGGGACACTTTGGTCATTTTGGTAGTGGAAGACAATCTAGTGAAGGGTGCTTCAGGTCAGGGCGTACAGTGTATGAACCTCATGTTTGGCTTACCAGAAACTACTGGGCTTAACCAAATAGCCGTTTCTCCATAATCGGGTATCTGGGTGATCAGTAATGACCCTTCAGCAGACTGGGCATTTAAAGCCTAGAATAGAGTTATCTTCTTTTGAATTAGGAGTAAATCATGACCCAATTAGCTACGCAACCTGCACAAGATTTAGCCGAGCCACCAACCCCTTTGGTATTCACGGATAGCGCTGCTGCAAAAGTGGCTGATTTGATTGCTGAAGAAGGTAATCCAGAGTTGAAGTTACGTGTGTTCGTTCAAGGTGGTGGTTGCTCAGGTTTTCAATACGGCTTCACATTTGATGATGCTGTGAATGAAGATGACACCCTTTTTGAAAAGAATGGCGTTACTTTGTTAGTCGATTCAATGAGCTTCCAATATTTAGTGGGTGCTGAGATTGATTACAAAGAGGACATCAACGGCTCACAATTTGTGATTAAAAATCCAAATGCAACAACCACTTGTGGTTGTGGCTCTTCTTTCTCCGCTTAAAATCTACTACGCTGGATAGCAAGCACCTAGAATTCTAGGGCCCTTCGCTCCTGTAACGGCTGGCAAATTTGCTGGCCGTTTTTCTTTATGAGCCCAGGCAAGCCAAGCAAAAGCGAGGCCTTCAACGAGTTGCGGATCGATACCAACAGAATCACTCGTTGTAATTTCTAAAGGCTCTGTAAAGAAATGCTGTGCCTTCACTTTGAGTAAATTCATCAAGGCTTGGTTTTTGGCGCCGCCTCCGCAGACAATCAGCTGCTGGGTTTGTGGGCCATGACGTACCAAGGCTTCTAGCGCTGAATGAGCGCTTAGGTGCAATAGGGTTGCTTGCACATCTTCAATGGAATGATTCACATCCCCTAGTTTTTCTTGCAACCAGTTAAGATGAAAATCATCTCTTCCCGTACTTTTTGGTGGAGCTTTTGCAAAGAAGGAATCTGACAACATTCTTGCCAGCAGCTCTGTATTCACTTTACCTTGTAATGCCCATTTACCATTCTCATCAAAAGCATTTCCTTGATGTTGATGTATCCAAGCGTCCATCAAGATATTTCCAGGGCCGCAATCAAAACCAGTAATTTCACCACCATTTGGAAGAAGAGTGAGATTGGCGATGCCACCAATATTTAAGACTGCGATGCTTTTTGTTGCAGAAAATTGTTGCGCATGAAAAGCGGGCACTAATGGGGCACCCTGACCCCCAGCAGCAAGATCGCGACTTCTAAAATCTGCAATGACATCAATACCGGTCTTTTCGGCTAAGAGGGCTGGATTGAGGGTTTGGTGTGTGTATGCTAAATCTCCAAGATGAGGCTGATGGCGAATAGTTTGCCCATGGGCGCCAATAGCAGTGATATCCGATGCCTGCAAATTCGCTTTGTTAAGTAATGTGACCACAGCCTCGGCATAGGCTAGGGCCAAGGCGTTACCAGCTCGCTTCTCCCTTTCGAGCTCATTGGGGCCTGGAGTTTGCAGCTCAAAAAGGGCTTTTCGAAGATCGGGTACAAAGGGTGTGCTAACAGCCTCTACTGCGCTCGCTTGACCATTGGGCTCAATTTTAGCTAGAACGGCATCAATCCCATCTAGGCTGGTGCCAGACATTAGGCCAATGTAATGGGAATCGGACTTGTTCATGGGGTTCTGGGTTTAGCTCTCAAGGATGCGACAATTATGCTTTAGCAATTTAAATACTAATTTAACTGAAACAGTTAACCGAATCAGCATGACGGCTAAACCTGAACAAAAATATCCTTTGACCCCCGAAGCCTTTGCTGCACTCGAAGTCACCAAACGTGGCTGTGATGAGCTATTAGTTGAGGCTGACTGGGTACAAAAACTGGCTCGTAGCCAGGCCACTAAGACCCCACTCAGAATCAAACTGGGTTTGGATCCAACTGCTCCTGATATTCATTTAGGTCATACGGTTGTTCTGAATAAATTACGTCAGTTGCAAGATTTAGGTCATACCGTGATTTTCTTGATCGGTGACTTCACTAGCATGATCGGCGATCCATCGGGCCGCAATGCTACTCGTCCACCATTAACTGCAGAAGAGATTGCTGTTAATGCCGAGACTTATTATCGTCAAGCAAGCATGGTGCTCGATCCAGCTAAAACAGAAGTGCGCTACAACAGCGAATGGTGTGATCCTTTAGGCGCACGCGGCATGATTCAGTTGGCTGCGAAACATACCGTTGCTCGTATGTTAGAGCGCGATGACTTTACGAAACGCTATCGCAATGGCGTACCGATTTCTATTCATGAGTTCTTATATCCTTTGATGCAGGGCTATGACTCGGTTGCTCTGAAGAGTGATTTAGAGCTTGGTGGTACTGATCAAAAATTTAATCTCTTGGTTGGTCGTGAACTGCAGCGTGAATATGGCCAAGAGCCTCAATGTATTTTGACTATGCCGCTCTTGGTTGGTTTAGATGGCGTTGAGAAGATGAGTAAGTCCAAAGGGAATTACATCGGTATTAGTGAGCCCGCTGGAGATATGTTTGGTAAGCTCTTAAGCATCTCAGATGATTTGATGTGGGATTACTTCACATTGCTGTCATTTCGCCCAATGTCAGAAATTGATTTGATGAAGCAAGAAGTTGCTGCTGGACGAAACCCAAAAGACTGCAAAGTATTGCTTGCCCAAGAAATCGTTGCGCGCTTTCATTCTCAGGCTGCGGCAGAAAAGGCCTTAGAAGACTTTAATCACCGTGCTAAAGGCGGTGTCCCTGATGACATCCCAGAAGTAAATCTCTCTGGAGCCCCCATGGGAATTGCCAGCCTCCTCAAGGCTGCCGGCTTAGCACCATCTACATCAGAAGCGATGCGTAATGTTGAGCAAAGTGGTGTAAAGATTGATGGCGCTACCGTAACAGATAAACAAGCCAAAATTGAGGCTGGAACCTATGTTGTGCAGGTTGGTAAGCGTAAGTTTGCTAAGGTAACGCTGAGTTAATGAGTTTAGAGGTCTAGGCTAGCACTGCCACTAGGTGGGGTTAAACCAAAGTGCTCATAAGCTTGCCGAGTTGCTACACGACCGCGAGACGTTCTCTGTAGATAACCTTGCTGAATGAGGTAAGGCTCTAAGACATCCTCTATCGTGTCACGTTCCTCGCCAATTGCTGCAGCTAGGTTATCAATCCCGACTGGACCACCATCAAACTTGTGCAAGATAGCTTCAAGCAATTTTCTATCCATCACATCAAAACCACTTGGATCAACATCCAACATCTTCAGTGCGGCATCAGCCATGGCTTTGGTAATCGTGCCAGTGCCTTTTACTTCTGCATAGTCACGTACACGACGCAGTAAGCGATTGGCAATACGCGGAGTGCCACGGGCACGTTTTGCAATCTCTATAGATCCCTCTGGATCAATACTAGCCTTAAGCAAACTTGCGGAGCGATTGATGATTTTAGTGAGCTCTTCAGTGGTGTAGAACTCGAGTCTTGCCACAATTCCAAAGCGATCACGCAATGGATTGGTAAGCATGCCTGCGCGAGTCGTTGCGCCAATTAAGGTAAATGGTTTGAGGTCGATCTTGACGCTACGCGCTGCAGGCCCTTCACCAATCATGATATCAAGGCTATAGTCTTCAAGCGCTGGATACAGGATCTCCTCAACTACTGGAGAGAGACGGTGAATTTCATCAATGAAGAGCACATCATTGGTTTCTAAATTCGTTAACAATGCAGCGAGGTCGCCAGGCCTATCTAGAACAGGACCGCTGGTTTGGCGCAAGTTGACGCCCAACTCTCGCGCAATGATGTGTGCAAGCGTAGTTTTACCAAGACCTGGAGGACCAAATAGCAAAACATGATCAAGGGCTTCTTGACGTGCTCTAGTGGCACTAATGAAGATTTCTAATTGGGCGCGCGCTTTCGTTTGACCAACATACTCGTCGAGTTGTTTTGGACGTAAAGCTCTTTCAAAGACAGCTTCAGAATTACCTACTGCGCCACTAACAATGCGGTCATTATTCTCCGGTAAATCTTCAGGGATAGAGCTGAGGTCGTCTGTATGAATTGCCATACTGCCAGTTTAGTGGGGTTTAGCTAATCAGGTCTTAGATAAATACTTTAAACCCATCCGAATGCCATCGGAAACCGAAGTGTCTGGCGGGATTTGCTTGAGGGCTAAGAGGGCTTCTTTTTCTGAATAGCCTAAAGCAAGCAGTGCTTGTAGCACTTCACTATTGGCATCTAATGCTTGAGGTTTGCCGGTAGCAATTCCTAAGTCTGGGGCAAGCTTACCTTTCAGTTCTAAGCAAAGACGCTCAGCAGTCTTTTTACCAATTCCGGGAACTTGGGTCAGACGTCCAGCTTCTTGAAGAGCGATTGCTTGAGCCAACTCGTTCACACTCATGCCAGAGAGAACCGCTAATGCAGTTCTAGAGCCAACACCGCTGATCTTAATGAGCTGTCGAAATGCTTCGCGCTCTGTCTCAGTAGCAAAACCAAAGAGTTGCTGCGCATCCTCGCGCACTTGGAAGTGAGTAAGAAGGGTGATTTTTTGACCTGCTTGGGGTAATTGATACAAGGTGCTCATGGGCACATCCACTTCATAACCAATGCCTTGGCAATCTACCAAGAGGCGAGGTGGATGAATTGAAACGAGGATTCCTTGAATACGACCAATCATGTAGAGATCTTAACCTGTGAAGTGTATTTTTACTTACTGCGTTTCTTGGAAGTTAATGCCGCAGTAATAGCTTTTGGTATTTGAGCGTGATGGGCCGCGCAGATGGCGACGCCCAATGCATCAGAAGCATCAGTCCCTGGTGCACGATTTAATCTGAGGAGACGTTTCACCATCTCTTGTACTTGAGGCTTGGCTGCGCGACCTGTTCCAACAATGGCTTGCTTAACGCGAAGGGCACTGTATTCGGCAACGGGGAGCTTTTCTGCAACGAGTGCGGCGATAACAGCACCTCTCGCTTGACCTAACATCAAAGTTGAACGTGGATTAACGTTTAAAAAGACTTCTTCAATTGCAGCAGACTCTGGGCGATAGGTTTCTAGAACTTCTTTAAGGCCAGCATAGAGGGCGCCTAAGCGCTCAGGCAAGCCCTTGGCAGGATCACCACTTTCAATCGTTCCAGAGGCTATATAGGTTAGTTTTTGGCCGTCAACATCGATGACACCAAAGCCAGTGGTACGCAAACCCGGGTCGATTCCAATCCAACGCATGCGTATTTTTTCTTCCCTTACTTAATGACGGAAGTGACGAGTGCCAGTAAAGATCATGGCAATGCCATGTTCATTTGCTGCAGCAATGATTTCATCATCACGCATACTGCCTCCGGGTTGAATCGCACAGCTCGCGCCGCCATTAACAACCACATCCAGACCATCGCGAAATGGGAAGAAGGCATCACTGGCAACTGCTGAACCTTTTAGGCTTAAGCCTGCATTTTCAGCTTTAATGCTAGCCATACGTGCAGAGTCAACCCGGCTCATTTGGCCTGCACCAATACCGAGGGTCATGCCATTAGCGCAATACACAATGGCATTGGATTTGACGAACTTGGCTACTCGCCATGCAAACATCATGTCATTCATTTCGCTTGGAGTTGGCTGTCTTTGACTAACAACGCGCATCTCACTTTGAAGAACATTCTTTGCATCTGGCGATTGAACTAGTAAACCACCGCCAACGCGCTTGAAATCAAAATGATTAAATGCAGTGCCGAGTGGAATTTCCAGAAGACGTACATTTTGCTTGACTGCAAAAATGGCTTTCGCTTCATCGCTAAAGCTTGGAGCAATTAATACTTCGACAAATTGCTTGGAAATCGCCTCAGCAGCAGCCCCATCGCAGAGAACATTAAAGGCAATAATTCCTCCAAAAGCTGAACTCGGATCTGTTTTAAAAGCTTTTTGATAGGCTTCTAGTGCTGTTGCGCCAACAGCTACGCCACAGGGATTGGCATGCTTGATGATGACACAGGCTGCTGCGCCGTCAGCATTGCCAGAAAAGCTTTTGACACATTCCCAAGCAGAGTCAGCATCAGCGATATTGTTGTAAGAAAGCTCTTTGCCTTGCAACTGCTGATAGCTTGCAAGAGCGCCAGTTACTGGGTAAATATCTTTGTAGAACGCAGCAGATTGATGTGGGTTTTCGCCATAACGCATCTCTTGTACTTTTTCAAAAGCCAGGTGCAACGTTTTTGGATAAGTAGAGCGGGCTTTGTGATTTAGGTCATCGCCCAATGCGGACAGATAATTGGCAATGGCACCATCGTATTGAGCAGTATGAGCAAATACTTTTTTAGCCAATGCTAAGTTCGTCTTATATGAAACTGTATTGTTGTTAGCTTTCATTTCAACCAAAACTGGCGCGTAATCTTCTGGTGAAATTAAGACGGTGACATCTTGATGATTTTTTGCTGCTGCACGTAACATCGCAGGGCCACCAATGTCGATGTTCTCAACTGCATCCTCAAAGGAGCAGCTTTCTTTTGCCACTGTCTCATTGAAGGGGTAGAGATTGATTACGAGCATATCGATTGTGTCGATGCCATACTTCTTCAAGGCCGCCATGTGCTCAGGAAAGTCTCTGCGAGCCAATAAGCCACCATGCACCATTGGGTGGAGTGTTTTTACACGGCCATCTAGCATTTCAGGAAATTGAGTTAAAGAAGATACTTCGACTACGGGCAGATTATTTTCGGCTAATAGCTTTGCTGTACCGCCGGTAGAAATGAGTTTGATTCCTTGCTCATGAAGAGCTTTAGCGAAAGGCACAATGCCATTTTTATCGGATACGGAGAGAAGCGCTGTACGGATCATAAGTTTTGGAAGGTTTAATAAATAACTGTTTATTTAATGAGCTGATGTTCAACTAATTTCTTGTGCAGGGTATTGCGGTTGATACCAAGGTATTGAGCAGCTAAAGATTGATTTTGTTTGGCATGTTGCATAACGAGTTCAAGCATTGGTTTTTCTACCACGGCCAACACCATTTGATAGATGCCGTTTGGTGGCGTACCCTTGAGATCATTTAAGTAAACCTGTAATTGCGTTTCAATGCATTCGGTGATCGGGTGTTTATTGGTCATAAATATGAATTGATATATGAATTTGGTGCTTAAAGTCGAAAAATTAGGCTGCTTCTAAAAAGAGTAGGCGGTCAGAATGAGATTTCATTTCATCAAAATAATCATTGACCATTTGTAATTGGGTTTTGCAATCATCTGCAGTATTCATACGCTGACGAAAAGCATGTGAGTCTCGCAAACCTTTGCAATACCAGCCGATATGTTTGCGGGCTGTGCGAAGGCCAATGTATTCACCGTAGAACTCATAGTGATCTAAAAGATGGGCATTCATGATTTTCTGAATTTCTTTAATCTCTGGAGTGGGTAGCTTGCCACCAGTCTCTAAGTAATGATTGATTTCACGAAAGATCCAGGGGCGCCCTTGTGCGGCACGACCAATCATGATGGCATCGGCACCAGTGCTTTCTAAAACAAATACTGCTTTTTCTGGGCTATTGATATCGCCATTCGCAACCACAGGAATATCCACACTGTTTTTAACGGCGGTGATTGTTTCATATTCTGCTTCACCTAGATAAAGGTCGGCACGCGTACGGCCATGAACGGTAAGCATGGAGATGCCAGAATTTTCAGCAAGGCGTGCAATCTCGATTGCATTTTTATGCTCACGATCCCAGCCAGTCCGAATTTTTAAAGTCACTGGTACTGCATCTGGGCCAACGCCGACTGCATTAACAACCGCTTCTAATATTTGTTGTACAAGTGGTTCATCACGGAGTAGTGCCGAGCCTGCAGCAACGTTACAAACTTTCTTTGCGGGGCACCCCATATTGATGTCGATAATTTGCGCACCATGGCCCACATTCATTTTTGCTGCTGCAGCCATCATTACGGGATCTGCACCAGCAATTTGGACTGCAATCGGTTTGAATTCGCCAATGTGATTGGCACGACGTTGGGTTTTTTCGCTTTTCCACAAAAGGGCATTGGAAGCCACCATTTCTGAGACGGCATACCCAGCACCTAATTGCTTGCAAAGCTGTCTGAATGGACGATCTGTTACTCCTGCCATGGGCGCGACAAAGAGTCTATTTGCGAGGGTATGAGGGCCAATCTTCATCTATTGCGGGTTTGTGCTGGGGCGACTCGGTGGGTATTTTGCGGAAAGCATGACACTTTAGCACAGTCAGACCAAAATCTGCCTATTTTTTAGGCAGATTACTTGCTTCAGATGAACTATTGAATGCTTGGAGTTTGAAGGCTTTTTAAGCCCCTTAGCGCCTGCCAAACATCATCTGGCGAGCCAAGACTGTTTTGACTGGTGGAAGCCACTGAAGGGCTGATAAGGCCAATCCTCGAGCGACAACTACGGGGGCAAGATTTGAGGTGAACACTCTTGCCATCAAGTCTGTCAAACCAATCGTTGTGGTTCTATCGACTTTACGACTTTGTGCATAACTTTCCAAAGTATTTTGAATCTGCACTGCTGTTTGCTGATTGAGCGCGCTGGAAAATAGCCCCGCCAATTTTTCCGCTAATAAGTAAGCATCTCGTAAACCTAAGTTCAAGCCTTGACCTGCAACAGGATGCAAAGCTTGAGCTGCATTGCCAATCCATACTTCATGGTCTTTAGTAATTTGTTTGCGATAGTTCAGGCCAAGTTCATATAAACGACGATCTTGAATTTTGAGAAAACGGCCAATGCGTGAGCCAAATTCATTTTGTAAGGATGTTAAAAATTCAGCATCACTCAATTGCAAACGTTGTTGTGAGGATTCTGGTGAGCCACACCAAACGAGATTAAGAATGTTGGGTCCGTAGTGGCTCGGTAATACTGCCAGCGGTCCTTCGGCAGTAAAGCGCTCCCAGGCTTGATAAGGTATGGCATTTTCTACTTCAACTAATCCTACTAAGGCTGATTGCCCATAGTCTCGACCAGATTCCACCCAATCTTGTTTTTTAAAGAGTCCGCCTTCGGCGTGGACTACGCACTGAGCATTGATATGGTCATGCTCAACATTGCTATCAATAGGTTGCCAAATAAAATTCGGGCTCTTTACCTGAATATTTCTTAAGGCTTGGCGAAGCGTAATGTGAATGTCACGATAACGAATAATGTGACCAAGTGCATCCTGACGAAGCTCTTCGCGTGTCATGAGTGCGCGACCAAAGCGACCCGCTTGCGAGACATGTACACGATGGATATCAGCGCAATCTGATGGCCATGCATGGATCGTATCTAGTAGGAGCTTGCTACCATGTGAGAGGGCAATACCTCTACTATCAGCAGCTACAAGCTCTGCGTCATCGGCAGGATTACGGTCTAGTAGCGTCAGTTTTGCTTCGGGAAACTTTTGCAAAATCCATGCAGCGCAGGCAAGCCCAACAGGCCCGCCCCCATGAATCAAGATGTCGCAGTCTTTGGGACTCATTCTTTAGTTATTTTTCATGAGGGCTTCGATTTCATCGGCTTTTACTGGTACGCCACGAGAAATCAATTCACAACCTGATTCAGTGATGACAGCATCATCTTCAATGCGGATGCCAATATTCCAAAACGCTTGATCGATATCGTCTGCAGGTCTGACATATAAGCCAGGTTCGATGGTGATGACCATGCCACTTTTTAGAATGCGCCAAGGTTTTTCTTCTTCTGAGCTAGGCATTGACTCGCGATAAGAACCTACGTCATGAACATCCATACCAAGCCAATGGGAAGTGCGATGCATATAGAAGCGGCGGTAGGCGGCAGTTTCAATGGCGTTTTCCAAAGAACCTAATTCTGTAAGTTTGAGAAGTTTTTCATCGAGTAAGCCTTGGGTAAGCACTTTGAGTGCTGCTTCATGGGGTTGCATGAAAGTATTCCCCGGTTTTGTTACTGCAATGGCTGCTTCTTGTGCCGCAAGGGTAATGTCATAGAGCGCACGTTGTGGGCCGGTAAATTTTCCATTGACTGGAAATGTGCGCGTGATATCCGATGCATAGCCATCTAACTCGCAACCAGCATCAATGAGACAAAGTTCACCGCTTAGTAATTCAGTAGAGCTCGCGCGATAGTGAAGGATGCAAGCGTTGGCGCCACCAGCAACAATACTATTGTAGGCAACACTTTGTGAGCCACTGTTGCGGAATTCATGAAGTAATTCAGCTTCGAGTTGATACTCCCGCATACCAGGTTTACAGGCTTGAATCGCACGGATATGTGCTCTTGCAGAGATCGCAGCAGCACGCCGCATGATCTCGATTTCATGAATATCTTTAAATAAGCGCATTTCATGAATCAGTACCTCAATATCATGAAATTCTGACGGTGGGTTTATGCCACTACGAGCTTGTCCTCTTACTTTTTTCATCCAGTGGCGTATACGTCGATCTGCTTCTGCGCTCTCAGCTAATCGCACATAAACAGCATCTTGATCTGCTAATAATTCACCAAGCTTTTGATCAAGCTCTTGGTTACTATGCGCAAACTCGATGCCCAGTATTTCTGGTGCAGCTTCTGGCCCCAAACGAATGCCATCCCAAATTTCTCGTTCGAGATCTTTGGGCCTACAAAATAAATGTGACTCGAGTTGATAACTTTTTCCACTGCTAGCAACTTTCATTACTAAGGTTGCGCCGGGCTCTTCAAATCCTGTGAGATAGTAAAAATCACTGTCATGACGATAGGGAAAGTCGCTATCGCGATTACGTGCGAGCTCTGGCGCAGTTGCAATAACAGCAATGCCACCGCCAGTTTTACTAAAAATGTGTTTTGCTAAAGCATTTCTGCGAAGCTGATAAATATCGGTTTTATTCATATGCTGCGTTGAGCTCTTGTAAGCGTTGTGGCGTACCTACATCGTGCCACGGACCGACATATTTTTCACCAGACACTTGATTTTGCGCCATGGCAGCTTTGAGGAGGGGCGCCAGCTTAGCTGGGATACCCATTTCTAGATCTTTAAAGAGATCTTTGTGATAAATGCCAATCCCTGAAAAGGTCAACTTTTCAGCTCCCCCAGGATCCTGAGGGCTTACCTGCGCCTCTTTAAGATAAAAGTCACCATCAGGATGGTAGCTAGGGTTTGGCACCATGAGGAGGTGAGCTAAGATTTTGTTGGGGCCATTTCTTAACTTAGAAGCTATCCCCAAAATTTTGCTCACTGGCAAGTTCGGACTAAATACATCCCCATTGATGACTAGAAAATAATCTTCAGCTTGCAGGATGGGTAGCGCTTTGACTATGCCGCCCGCGGTTTCTAAAGCAGTGCCTTCCGGTGAGTATTGGATATTGAGACCAAATTGATGTCCATTGCCTAAGGAGGCTTCAATCTTTTCACCTAACCACGCGTGATTTATTACCACCTTTTCAATCCCCGCATTTGCTAGTGCTTCTAGATGCCACGCAAGCAATGATTTATTTTGAATGGTGAGCAAAGGCTTGGGTAAATTATCTGTTAAAGGGCGCATACGCTCGCCTCTACCAGCGGCTAATAAAAAGCAAGGAAGAAGATTGCTCTTAGACATGATTTGCAACTTATTCTTTAAGGGTGCGCGTAGATTCTAAAATCCGTGCCAATGGTTTTAGCTCAATATAACGATTTGCGGTGGCAATCGCATATTCCAATACCAAAGGAATATCTTTGAGATAACCGTCTTTACCATCACGATGAAAGAGTCTGGCAAAGATTCCGAGAACTTTGAGATGACGCTGCAAGCCCATCCATTCAAAGTCGCGATAGAACTGCCCGAAATCATCTGGCATTAGTAGCCCGGCTTTACGACCTTCTTCCCAAAATTTAATCACCCAATCAATCACTTTTTCTTCTGGCCAGGCGATATATGCATCGCGCCATAAGGAAGCAGCATCATAAGTAATGGGACCATACACCGCATCTTGAAAATCTAACACGCCAGGACTATTTTCTTCGGTCACCATAAGGTTGCGAGAATGATAATCGCGATGTACATAGACCTTAGCTTGCGCAAGATTATTCTCAAGGATGAGCTCGAATATTTTCTCGAGCTGTCCTTGTTGCGGCTCTGTTAATTTCATGCCAAGATGTTTATTCAAATACCACTCTGGAAATAAATCTAATTCACGTTGCAAGAGTGCTTGGTCATAGTTTGGTAGAACGTCTGGCTTACTTGCTAACTGCATTTTCACTAATGCTTCTGTTGCACCCCGATAAAGGTGGTTTGCTGTTTTATCGCTTAGTTCGCTCAGGTATGTTTTATTACCAAGATCGCCTAGGAGAAGAAAGCCTTCAGCAGTGTTTTGTTCCAAAATTTTAGGCACATTTAGACCTGCCTCGGAGAGCAAAAAATCAAGCTTGATAAAGGCATCCAAGGGCTCGTGCTGGGGAGGGGCATCCATAATGATTAGGCTGGCAAGGTCTGAGTTTTTTGACTTAACCCGAAAATAGCGCCTAAAGCTGGCATCCGCCGAGGCCGGCGCCAAGGTATCAAGATCTAATTGCCAGCTAGGCTGCAGGGCTTTTAGCCAGCTTCGAAGGGTATTTAAGCGAACGTCAGTCATGGTCGATTCGTATAATAAGGCGGGTCTGGATCCATGAGTCATTATCGCCGTCGCGCCGGCCTTTGCGCCCCTCTTTTTTTAGCCATCACCCTGCGCGTAATGTTGGGGGCGATATTGCTTCAAGTTGCGCTTCTGACAAGAGCACAAGCTCCTGCTGCACTGCCCCCAGTTTCACAAGCGACACAAAATTTCACGCTCTTACCAGATCGTGGAAATGTGACTGTTCTCAAGCTAGATGATCAATTGCGAGTAGGCAAGCCAATTTCCGATGGGGAAGCACTTACCTTTACTTCTAGTGATGTGATTGATGGTGTGGTTGAGCGCGACATGCATCTGAAAGGACGCGCGCAAATGCGTCGCAATGGCGCTGTTCTAAAAGCCGACGAAATCACATACAACCCAGATACTGATATTGCAGACTTGCTTGGTAATGCAGAGTTATCCAAAGGCAATACTTCCTTTAAAGGGCCTAAGGGACAATTTAGGGTTGATGCTCGCGAGGGCTCCATGGATACTCCTGCCTATGAGATTAGAGATACTCGTGGAAATGGCACAGCAAAAAAATTAATAATTGAAAATACTGACATTTTTGTTTTTGATAAAGCTACTTACACTACGTGTACTCCAGAAAATATGGATTGGTATTTCACGGCAAGTACTTTGGAGATTGACAACGAACAAAAAGAAATGGTTGGTACACATGGAGTGATGCGTTTCTTCGACGTACCAATTGCTTATTTACCTTATTTCACTGCCCCAACTGGTGGACAACGTCGTTCGGGATTATTGGCTCCGGTCGTTGGTTATAACAAAAATAATGGTTTAGATATCACTCAGCCTTATTACGTCAATATCGCGCCAAATCGTGACTTACTTTTATTGCCTCGCGAAATGAACCACCGCGGATTTATGTTGGGCGCTTCTTACCGATTCTTGGATAGGGAATATTCAGGCATAGCAACGGGAGAATATTTACCTTATGACAAACAGACGGGTACTAATCGTTGGAAATACGATTGGCAACAAAGACAAGTATTTTTGGGTGGCGTTGGACCCGGCGGCGCCCCGTTACCGGGCTCATGGAGCGGATATGCAAATATGGCTAGAGTCTCTGATAGCTTATATCCAACTGACTTTTCGCAAAGTATTGCTGGGCAAGTTACCAGTCAGTTTCGTCAAGAGCTTGGCACTACCAAACAGTTAACTGGTGAATTAAGTAATTGGACGGTTGGCGCTAAAGCAGCTAGTTTTCAAACGTTGCAACCAGATCCCAATAATTTAGTGCAGGCGCCATACAACGTATTGCCGAATATCACTGCTGCCTATAACAGTCAACTGAGTCCAGTGGTATCAGATGCAAGCGGAAAGTATTTAGCTCTACCGACTGGGCCAAAGTCAACATTTTCGACTGACTACACCCGCTTTGCTTATGCTTTGGGGAGTAACTTTAATGCGCCTCCTCCAGGCGCTTATACCCAGGCAGATAGAACGGTATTAAAAGGGGCGCTAGCCCTGCCACAGATCACCCCTGGTTATTACATTACGCCCACTGTGAGTTTTCAATCTAATACTTATAACGCCACACCTTATGTATCAGGAAGCGTTCCCAATGCGCAGGGGTTTACGATTCCAACCTTTAGTTTAGATTCTGGGTTGGCATTTGAGAGAGAAGCCTCTGAGCTGAAGGGTTTCTTCGGCCGCGATATGTTACTAACCATGGAGCCAAGAGCGTTTTATGCTTTTACTCCATATCAAAGTCAGGCTAATACGCCAGTCTTCGATACTGCTGATGCAGGTTTTGGCGTTTCGCAAATTTTCACAGCCAATACCTTTATTGGTAATGACCGTGTTGCAGATTCCAATGCGGCGACATTGGGTTTAACCAGTCGCATGATTGAAGCCTATTCCGGTGCTGAGCGCGCTAATGTGACACTGGCACAAAAGCAGCAGTTTACGGGACAGAAAGTTGGCTTAAATGGCAACATTGCCAATCCAACTACTTATTCTGATACTCTGGGTTCAGCTTCGGTGCGTCTGCTTGGTAACTTCAGTGCGGATATGTTTGGTCAATACAATACGCAATTAAATCGCTTTGTTCAGACTACGGTTGGAGGAAGTTGGCGACCAACTCCTGGCAGAAGTCTTAATTTTGGTTACCGCAATGTTTGGTCGCCACCAATACAAGCATCGTCTCAAAATAATCAAACTGCTACACCGTCTGCTACCACTACCGATCAATACAATATTTCTGGTCAATGGCCGGTTACACGCGAAGTTTCTGTGTTGGGTCGGTGGGGTTATGATGCCTTGACAACTAGAACATTAAATACTTTGGTAGGTTTGGAGTGGACGCGAGATTGCTGGACTTTCCGGGGGGCTTATTCTCAAGCTTTGAATACTTCGACCATAACAACCACTCAAGTGCTATTTCAGATCGAATTTAGGGGCTTTGCTAGCGCCGGAAGTAATCCAGTTGATATTATGAAGTTAAATGTTCCTGGATACATGCCAACTTCAAAGCCCATCCCACCATCCATATATGAGAATTATCAATGACGCTTTGCAGAATTAGGTTGAAACCTTTTATTTATCCGGTGATTTTTTTTGGGATATCTCTTGTTGGAGGGATTGCTAGTGCTCAAGACGCATCAAAAGCAAATATATTGGCGGATAGCAAAATCCGAAATATTGATGGCGTAGCTGCCGTCGTCAATACTGGTTATGTCACTCGCAAAGAAATTGATGATCGAATTACAGCCCTTAAAAAGCAGGGCGCCAAGTTGCCTGATGATGGATCAATTCGTAAAGTTATTCTTGAGCGGCTCATTATTGAGAAAATTCAGCTGCAAAATGCCGAGCAAGAGGGTGTCGTTGTCACTAACAAAGAGCTCGATAAAATTATTGGTGATATTGCTGCAAAAAATAAACTTAGTTATGCAGAATTTAAAGAGAAGGTAGTTGCATCCGGTACCTCATTTGAGAAATATAAACAGATGTTACGTGACGATATTATCGTTAGCCGATATCGTGAACGTGAAGTAGAGGGGAAGATTAAAATCTCTGATGCTGAAATTGATAATTTCATTGGTGAGAGAACCCGTGCTGTTGGTGGTGGAGCGCCCCGCTCAACCCCTGCTGCTAAAGGCGAAGCAGAAGAAATTGATGTGGCACAGATTTTTATTCCAGTTGATGCTTCAGCGGGCGTTGGCGCTCAGGCTGAGGTAAAAAAGAAGGCTGAGCAGTTATTGCGCGATGCCAAAGGAGATATGGATTTTTTGCAATTAGGCGCCTTGGCAGCCAAAGACAATCCTAAAATTAAGTTTCAGGATTTAGGTTATCGAACTTCCGATAGGTTGCCTCAACTATTTTATGAGGCGATTCGAAATACTGGTGGCGGCCAAGTCGCCAATGCAGTGGTTAAAAGCCCTGCGGGATACCATGTGCTAAAAGTATTGGATCGTAGGGCTGCAGTCGTCAGCGCAAATCCACAGCAGCAAGCAGCCCCACAGGAGGCTTCAACTAGCTCGCCGCAAAATATTCCTATTACACAAACATTGTCGCGACATATCTTATTGCGCAATCGTGCTGGTTTATCTGATCAAGATGCAGAGCGACGTCTTGCTGGGTATCGCGATCAAGTGCGCGCAAAGACTGCAGATTTTGGTGAGTTAGCAAAAAAGTTTTCAGAAGATGGTTCTGCCCCAAATGGTGGAGATCTAGGTTGGATGGGGCCGGGAGACTTGGTTCCGGAGTTTGAGCAAGCGATGAATCGTTTGCAAATTGGTGAAGTGAGTAACCCAGTAAAGACTGAGTTTGGTTGGCATCTCATTCAAGTCTTGGAACGACGTGAAGCCCAGCTGACTGTTGAAAAGCAACGTCAATTTGCCCGTGCTGCGATTCGGGAAAGAAAATTTGAGCAAGCCTATCAGGATTGGTTACGTGAGCTAAGAGATACGGCAACTGTCAAAATCTTGAATGCAGATGATGCTGCAAGTAGCGACCCACGTTAATTTAGCTATCACTACTGGCGAGCCAGCCGGTATTGGACCCGAGATTTCGGTAGCGGCTGCGCAGCAGTTTTTGACTGAACAGCCGAGTGCAGTGATTACCTTATTGGGTGATGCTGACTTGCTAAAGTTAGTTTCTCAAGGCCCCATTGATTTATCTGCGCGTTTAAAAATTCAGAGTATTCCTCTTTCAGAGCCAGTTGTTCAGGGTGTCGTAAACCCACGGAATGCTCAATACGTGATCAATAATTTGAATGAGGCTATTGATGGATGCTTAAGTGGGCGTTTCGATGCCATGGTTACTGCACCCATTCAAAAGAGTGCGATTAATTTGGCAGGCACGCCATTTACAGGCCATACCGAATATTTAGCAGAGCGGTGTAAGGCGCCGCATGTGGTGATGATGCTTTGTGCCACTCTTCCTAAGAGCTTCTTCAATTTGAAGGAGCCTAGAGACTTGCGAGTAGCGCTTGCTACCACCCACCTACCATTACAAGCGGTCTCTGCCGCATTAACCCAAGAGCTCGTGCTTGAAACTATTCAGATAGTGCAGCATGATTTACGTACAAAGTTTGGTATTTCGAGTCCGGTAATACGTGTTGCAGGATTGAACCCACATGCTGGTGAGTCAGGTTATTTGGGTCGCGAGGAAATCGACGTCATCGGCCCTGCAATTGAGACTGCTAAAAGGCTTGGTATCGATGTTTCTGGCCCTTATCCGGGTGACACCATGTTTGATCCAGCATCATTAGAAAGTGTTGATGCCTTTATTGCGATATACCACGATCAAGGTTTGGCGCCATTTAAATTTGTTACCTTTGGCGGTGGCGTCAATGTCACATTAGGTTTGCCTATCATTCGCACTTCAGTGGATCATGGCACGGCTTTAGATATTGCTGGCAAAGGTATTGCAGATCCTGGATCTATGTTGGAGGCCTTGCGATTAGCCTACCAAGTAGCCCTCAATCAAAAAGAAAAAAGTTGATTCATGCATCGTGCACGTAAACGATTTGGTCAGAATTTCTTACAAGATCAAGGCATTATTTATTCCATAGTGGCTTTAATTAATCCCAGCCCAGATATGTATGTGATTGAGATTGGGCCTGGCCTGGGCGCTTTAACTAGACCTTTACTGAGTAATCTCGACCAACTGGATTTATTAGAGATTGATCGAGACTTAGTAGCTTATTGGAATCAAGAAAATCTCAAGGGTTTAAGGGTCATAGAAGGTGATGCGCTCAAATTTAATTTTATTGAATGGTCCCAGAATCATTTAGGAAAAAAAGGCCTATGCAAGGTAGTCGGTAATTTGCCCTATAACATTTCTTCACCACTACTTTTTCATTTGGTGTCAGCGGCAGCGCATATCGACGAGCAGGTTTTTATGCTGCAAGCAGAAGTCGTCGAGAGAATGGTTGCTCATGCCGGTAGTTCTGACTTTAGTAGGCTTTCTGTGATGCTGCAGGCTCGCTACCACATGGAATTAGTATTAGAAGTCCCGCCCGAGGCATTTGATCCAGCACCTAAAGTCAATTCTGCTGTGGTGCGGATGATTCCTAGAAAAGATTTCAGCTTGACTCTGTCTCAATGGAATGCACTAGAGCAAGTAGTGGCTGCAGCTTTTGCGCAGAGGAGAAAAATGTTGCGCACGAATTTGCATGCTTTTGCTGATCGCTTGAAATTAAGTGAGGGAGAGCTCAAAGCTAGGGCTCAAGATATTTCAGTTAATCGCTATATAGAGTGGGCTAAGCTCTTAGCCGCTTAAATGAAGTTGGTACAAGTGGATCATTTATAAGCGCTCGGATCAATGACGCGCATTTCAGTTTCAATCCAACCTTCAACTTCTTGTTGTAACTGCTCCCCAGACTTGCTTTCGGAAGTAATTGCCGGACCAATTGAAAAAATCACAGTACCGGGTTTTTTTAGAAAGCTATTCTTGGGCCAGCAGCTACCGGCATTGTGAGCAATAGGAATAACCAATGCTCCAGTTGCGCTAGCTAGCCGAGCCCCACCTTTGCGATAGGGCTTGGTTGAGCCTCTTGGCGTTCGAGTGCCCTCTGGAAATAGCATGATCCATTTACCTTCGCTAAGGCGTTTACGTCCTTGGCTTGCGACAGATAGAGCCGCCGTTTGTTTATTGGCACGATTGATATGAATCATCTTGAGTAAAGCTAAGGCCCAGCCAAAAAATGGGATCCAAAGCAATTCTCGCTTGAATACAAAGCAAAGCTGTTTGGGAAGCAAGGCAATATAAGCAATAGTCTCGTAAGCAGATTGGTGCTTGCTAAGGATCACTACTGGCTGATCTAGCACTGCATGCATATGTTCCATGCCGCGAATTTCATAATGAACATCACAGAGATGCCAAAGCAACCAAATCACAACCTTGTTCCAAAGTCCAATAAAGCGATAGCGATTTTCAGGGCTCAAGAAAGGAAATGCCAACATGCAAAGCACTGACCAAATTGGGGTGAAGATCAGTAAAAACAGGGCAAATAGGGTTGAGCGAACAAAGACCATCAATATCCTAGACTTGGTTTTCTAGCAGTGTAGTTGCAAAAGCCATCAAATCGGCATGAATTTGAGTGCCTTCAGGCAAACCACCTGTTGCAAGCGTCTTTTGCCCCTTGCCTGTGAGGACTAAATGGGGTGATGCGCCCAATGCAATTCCTGCCTGAAGATCTCGCAAGGAATCGCCCACAATAGGAACGCCCAATAAAGGTTGATTGCTACTCGCTCTTTTATAGCGCAGGGCAATCTCTTTCATGAGGCCAGGCGCTGGCTTGCGGCAATCGCATCCATGGGCATCGGTGTGTGGGCAAAAGAAAATGCTGTCGATGCTTCCGCCCAAAGGTTGCAGCAGTTTTTCCATTTTGCTATGCATCGCATGCAAATCGGTAATCGCAAAATAACCTCTTGCTAATCCAGATTGGTTGGTCGCAACTGCAATTTGATAGCCTGCTTGATTGAGTAGGGCAATAGCCTCGAGGCTGCCGGGAAGTGGTACCCACTCATTTACAGATTTAACGTAGTCGTCACGATCTTCATTAATCACGCCGTCGCGATCGAGAATAATGAGTTTCGAAGAGCTAGTGCTCATGCTAGTTTGCCGAGATCGGCAACGAGATTCATTTTCTGGTGAAGTTGTTGCAGGAGCGCCAAGCGGTTATCGCGCAGCTCGGGATTGGGATCCATCACCATCACATCTGCAAAGAACTGATCAATCGGCTTACTTAAAGCGACAAGTGCTTTTAAGAGCTCTACAAATTGGCGCTTTTCATAGGCCGCATTCAGGGCTGGTGTTATGGCCTCTAATGCTTGATGTAGAGTAATCTCAGCTGGAATTTGCAAGAGCTTATCTGAGCAGTTTACAGAAATATCTGTGGTGGTTTTTTTGAGAATATTGCTGATACGTTTATTGGCAGCAGCTAATTGCGCCGCCTGCGGTAGAGCATTAAATTCACGAAGTGCACTTAAGCGCTCAATCAGATCATTAATCTGAGCTGGTGATTGACTTAGAACAGCATCAATTTCTGCGCTAGTAAATGGTTTCCCAGCAACTGATTGGTCGCGCAAGTATGCGCGTAGGCGATCGATGATGAATTCATAAATATCCGCTGCTTTGGCTTTCTCTTGCACATCTTTCTGAGAAAACTGTGAGCGTGCGAGCTCAATGATATCCGGTAGGCTTAAGGCAAGATTCTTCTCTAAGAGCAAGCGGCAAATACCTAGTGCATGACGACGCAATGCATATGGGTCTTTATCGCCAGTTGGCGCTAAACCTACACCCCAAATACCAACTAGGGTTTCTAATTTATCTGCAATCGCAAGAATCGTGCCAGTCTGTGTCAGGGGAAGTGCATCGCCTGCAAAGCGTGGCATATAGTGCTCGCTACAAGCAGCTGCCACCTCAGTATTTTCGCCGTCATGCGTTGCATAGTAACGACCCATGATGCCTTGGAGTTCCGGGAACTCACCAACCATATCGGTGAGTAAGTCTGTCTTAGCGATTTCAGCTGCGCGACGAGCTAGCTTCTCATCAGCGCTTATTTTTTTGGCGATACCAGTAGCAATACCTTGAACGCGCTTAGTGCGATCGAGTTGATTACCTAGCTGATTTTGATAAACCACCTTACCTAAATCAGCAACTCGAGAAGCTAATGAGCGTTTTTGGTCTTGCTGGAAGAAAAAGCGTGCATCAGAAAGGCGAGGACGAACAACGCGTTCATTACCAGAGATGATAGCCTCTGGTGTAGTCGTTTCAATGTTGGAGACAATCAAAAAGCGATTGCGCAATTTACCTTGCTTATCTGTCAGGGCAAAGTATTTTTGATTGGTCTGCATGGTGAGGATCAAGCATTCCTGAGGAACCTCTAAGAACTCTTGGTCAAACCGGCATTCATAAATGGCTGGCCATTCAACGAGGGCAGTGACTTCATCTAGCAGACTATCAGGCATTAAGACTAGATCTTCACCAGCAGCTTTCAAAAGAGCAGCTTCAATTTGGCTGCGACGTTTATTGAAGCTTGGGATAACCTTAGCTTTACTTTCAAGATCTTTTTGATATTGATCTGCAGCACTAATACTGAGAGTGCCAGGCGCTAGGAAGCGATGACCCTCAGTTTGATTGCTAGCTTCAATACCTAGACCATGTATTTTAAGAACAGTGTTGCCATGCAAGGCAATCATGCTATGGGCAGGGCGAGCAAATTGAACATCTGCTAATTCGCCATTTTTTTGTTGCACTTGATAGCGCATCATTTTGGCAATCGGTAATTTACTGAGTGTTTGCTCAAGCGCAGTTTGTGCCGTTTTTTCAAGTGCTGCACCCTTGGCTATTACGTTAAGGTAAAGAGCCTCATTCTTACCTTCACCTGATTTTTCTAAAGTGGCTAGAACAATATCTGTATATCCAAGTGCCGCTAATTTTTTAAGTAGCGGAGGGGTTGCTTTACCCTCAGGGTCATAAGCAATGCTGGTGGGAAGCAGCTTCTCTCTTATTGGATAGTCTTCTGCCTGACTAAGCACATGGCTAATCTGAACTGCTAAACGACGCGGAGTAGCAAAGCTTGTAACAGCGGAGTCGTCCGTTGTTAGATTGGCGGATTTTAGGTGAGCAAAAATACCGTCACTGAAAGCCTCGCCCAAACGACGTAAGGATTTTGGTGGCAACTCTTCTGTAAAGACCTCAATTAATAAGTTAGCTGATTGAGAGTTTGAATGTGATGTGCTCATACTTTAGACTGGTGTTGACACATTGGAAAGCCAAGTTTTTCTCGGGATTCAAAATAGGCTTGCGCAACTGCGCGGGATAGATTTCGAATCCGACCGATATAGGCAGCACGTTCCGTAACAGAGATGGCACCCCTTGCATCCAAGAGGTTGAAGGTATGCGCTGCTTTCAGCACCATCTCATAAGCAGGTAATGCTAAGGGCACTTCCATCAAGCGTTTTGCTTCACTTTCATAATTACTGAAGTTTGCAAACAGCAGATCGGTATTGGAGTGCTCAAAGTTGTAGCAAGATTGCTCTACTTCATTCTGGTGATAAACATCGCCATAAGAGATGCCTTCAGCCCAAACAAGGTCGTACACGTTTGAGCAATTTTGAATGTACATTGCCAGGCGCTCGATTCCATAAGTGATTTCGCCTAAGACGGGCTTGCAATCTAAGCCGCCTACTTGCTGAAAATAGGTGAATTGCGTTACTTCCATGCCATTGAGCCAAACTTCCCAGCCCAAACCCCACGCACCTAGCGTTGGGTTCTCCCAATCATCCTCTACAAAGCGAATGTCATTTTCTTTTAGATCAAGACCAAGGGCAGATAGGGATCCCAAGTAGAGCTCAAGAATATTTTCTGGGGCTGGCTTAAGAACAACTTGATATTGATAGTAGTGTTGCAAGCGATTTGGGTTCTCGCCATAACGACCGTCCTTAGGTCTGCGGGATGGCTGAACATAGGCAGCTTTCCAGGGTTCTGGACCAATGGCTCTGAGGAAAGTAGCGGTATGGGATGTGCCTGCGCCCACCTCAAGGTCAATGGGTTGTAATAGGGCACAACCTTGTTGGTCCCAATAATCTTGAAGTTTGAGAATGATTTGCTGAAAAGTAAGCATGTTTAACCTGGCTAAGCCATTGATTTTACATGGCTAGGGCGCCGCAGAGTTAAAAAAGACTAAAAACGTCTATGGCGAATAAAGGCCCAGATCAAGAGGAGGCACGAAATGCTCAAAATTGGGAAATTTCCCCAAACAACAAAAGGTGTTTTTCCAGCATAGGCTTGAACTTGGGTGCTTAAGCTTGCTTGGGTAAATTCTGGAAGTGATTGCAGTACTTTGCCATCAGGACCTAAGACGGAGCTGATGCCGGTGTTTGTCGCTCGTAGAGCAGGTAACCCCGTTTCGAGAGAGCGTAATTGCGATAGTCTTAATTGTTGGGCAGGTGCTTGAGATTTACCAAACCATGCAAGGTTGGTTAAGTTGATTAAGAGATTTGTGGGCTCAGAATTATTGCGGATACGACTTACAAGCTCGCCACCAAAGACATCCTCGTAGCAAATTGTGATTGCGGCATGCAGTGCAGCTTGGTCTTTGCGAGTAATAGTGAAATGAGCTTGATCATTTCCGCCTCTAGCGAAATCACTTAAGGGAACACTAAAGGCATTTACAAACCAGCGAAAGCCAGGGGGAATAAATTCACCAAAGGGGACTAGGTGATCTTTGTCATAGCGATAAGATTTTGATTCGGGTGAAAGCCCCAAAGCACGATTTGAATATTCTCTACCATCGTTGGGGATTGGATTTCTTCCAATCACTCCAAAAAGTAAATTACTGCCCGTTTGATTAGAAAAGTTCTGTAAGTTTTCAATGAGATGGGCTGGCAGATTATTTTCTGGCCACGGAAATGCAGTCTCAGGAGCAACAATCAGTTGCGCGCGTGATTGGTATATAGAGTTTTCATAAAACTGAATCTGCTTTAGCACACCTTCTGGTCGAAAAATCAAACTTTGCGCAAAGTTTCCTTGTATCAACTGAACTGTAATAGGTTGGCCGGTCGGCTGAGTAAAACTCCATAGACTAGACAGGCTGGTGATCAAGGTAAGCAAAGCTATTGATGCTGTGCTCGTGAAAAAAGCTTTTTTGAGTCGTAGTAATTGCCAGGAGGTGTATACAGTTAAAAAAGTACATCCCAGCCCGCCTAAATAAGGCGCAATCGAAGCAAAGGGGCCATTGACTTGGCTCTCAGCTAGCCCCATCCAAGGAAAGCCAGTAAATATTTCACCGCGCAGATACTCGCTGATCACCCAGCTCGATGCCAAGAAAAATCCCAGCAGACTGGAATCTTTGAAAATACGAATCGATAGGCTGGCAGCAGAAAAATAGAAAGCCACATAGGCCGAAAGCAAAAATACAGCCATACAAGAAAGCAGCGAGTTCATGCCGCCGACATCATGCAGGCTAATATAAAGCCACCACAAACCCACTACGAAGTAGCCGAGACCAAAAGCAAGGCCATGCACAAAAAATTTCTTCAGCGATTCAGATTCTTGCGCTCTTAATTGCCACCAAATCACGCTGAGGAGGGGGATTTGAATCCAGCCGCCATAGGGTAGTTCTGCAGCTCCAGCAAGTAATCCACCCAATACGAACAGTATCAGCAGTGCCACTGCATTCTTGCGCTTAGAAGATTGCCGATCAACCAAGCCAGTCCTTAGTCTGCTTTTTTAGCTTTTTGTCGCGCTAGCAGGATATGAATTTGCCGTGGATCGGCGCGCTGAACTTCGAATTCAATGTCATTCATCTCAATCAGTTCGCCTATCTTGGGAACGCGCCCTAAGTGCTGAATCACCAGGCCTGCAACAGTTTCGATATCTTCTTCCGCAAAGTGCGTGCCAAGGGCTTCATTCAGTTGCTCAAGTTCAGTAATACCTTTAACGCGAATATCGCCATTATCTAAGGAGATAATATTGTCGGCCTCTTCGTCGATATCGTGCTCATCTTCAATATCACCAACAATTTGCTCCAGTACATCTTCGATCGTGATGATGCCTGCAATACCACTGTATTCATCTACTACAACAGCTAAGTGATTTCGATTGTCTTTGAAGTCGCGCAATAGAACACTCAAACGCTTAGATTCGGGAATAAATACTGCAGGGCGCAACCAATCACGCACCTGAAAATCTTTTTCAGTGGAATGACGTAATAAATCTTTGGCTAACAAGATACCAATGACATTGTCGCGGGATCCTTCAAAAACAGGAAAACGAGAGTGAGCTGCTTCAATTGCGATCCTTACAATTTCAGGTAAGGGTTGACTGATATCGATCCAGTCGATTTGGGCGCGCGGGACCAAGATATCTCGCGCGCACAATTGACCCACCTGAAATACACCCTCAATCATGGAGAGGGCATCGGCATCAATTAAGCCTTCGGTTTGTGCTTCGCGCAGCGTTTCAATGAGTTCTTGACGGCGTTCGCTAGGGCTAGTTGGCTGAGGGGATAAAAAATCAGCTAGGCGATCTAATAGGGATTTGGGGTCGGGCATATTGCAAGAATAGCTTAGAAAGATGTCGGAGTAAAAATTAGGTCGCTAAATAAGGGTTCGGAAACCCCAATTTTTTAAGAAGGCTGATTTCGATAGCCTCCATCTTTTTAGCGTCCTTTTCAGCCTCATGATCAAATCCCTGAGCATGAAGGCAGCCATGAACTACTAAATGCGCTAAGTGTGCTTTCAATGTTTTTTCTTGTGCTTTGGCCTCTTTTTGGATTACTGGTAGGCAAAAAATAATATCCGCTGCAACACTATTTTTAGAGCGCTCGTAGGGAAAAGTCAGCACATTGGTTGCATAATTTTTTTGACGATATGCGGTATTCAGTTTTTTACCTTCCGCAGCATTCACAAACCGTAGTGTTAGTAGTCCCACGCTATTCGTGGTGACCTTGACCCATTTTTTGATGAGTGTAGATGATGCTACTTTCACCAAGGCAGATTCAATTGCTGGGCTTGTATACTGAATCTCTATATCGAGTTTGGAAGTTTTTAATTTGGTATTAGTTTGCATGAGCTTCTACCAGTTCACCTCTTAAGGTGTAGTTGAGGACTTCAGTAATTTGAATATCCACCATTTGACCAATCAAAGACTCTATCTCTTGCTTGGGGGCGGTAAAGTGAATTACCCGATTATTTTCTGCGCGGCCTTGTAAATTGACCCCGTCCTTCGCCAATCCTTCGATTAATACTTTTTTTTCAGTATTGCCCAACATTTTTTGACTAATCTGATGAGCTTGGCCTTCGATCACAGCAAGCAGTGTTTGTAAACGTTTGAGCTTGACCTCATAAGGAGTGTCATCACTTAAGTTCGCTGCTGGGGTGCCAGGCCTTGGGCTAAAGATGAAGCAAAAGCTGTTATCAAATTCGAGTTCTCGAACCATCTTTAAAAGCTTCTCAAAGTCTGCATCCGTTTCCCCCGGAAAGCCCACGATGAAATCGCTAGATAAAGTGAGGTCAGGGCGAACAGCACGCATTTTTCGAATAATGCTTTTGTATTCCAAGACTGTATAGCCGCGCTTCATTGCGGATAAGATCGTGTCTGAAGCATGTTGCACTGGTAGGTGTAAGTGGCTTACAAGCTTTGGCACCTTGGCGTAAACATCAATCAAGCGCTGTGTAAATTCTTTTGGGTGGCTGGTAGTAAAGCGAATTCGTTCAACTCCAGGAATCTCTGCAATGTATTCAACTAAAAGGGCAAAGTCAGCAATCTCTTCTGTGTGACCCATTCTGCCAAGGTAAGCATTGACGTTTTGGCCAAGCAAGACAATCTCTTTAACGCCCTTGCTCGCAAGTCCAGCGACTTCGGCAAGTACATCATCGAATGGTCTAGAAACTTCTTCTCCACGGGTATAGGGAACGACACAATAGCTGCAATACTTTGAGCAGCCTTCCATTATAGATACGTAGGCAGAGCCCCGAGTCTGACGCGAGGCAGGGAGATGATCAAACTTTTCTATCTCTGGAAAAGAAATATCCACCTGAGAAATACCGGTTTTACGACGTTGCGCAATCAGGTCAGTTAATCGATGTAAAGTTTGCGGACCAAACACCACATCAACATAGGGTGCGCGACTCACAATTTGTTGACCTTCTTGGCTAGCTACGCAACCGCCAACTCCGATGAGCAATTCAGGCTTTGTTTTTTTAAGCTCGCGTAAGCGACCGAGATCAGAAAAGACTTTGTCTTCCGCTTTTTCTCGAATCGAACAGGTATTTAAGAGCACGACATCTGCATCTTCAGGAGAGTCTGTCATGACCATGCCTTCATCAGCATGCAGGAGGTCTGCCATCTTGCCCGAGTCGTACTCGTTCATTTGACAGCCAAAGGTTTTGATATAGAGCTTTTTCATATGCCGTTCTCAGGTTTATAACTGGGGGCGAAGCTCAGATTTTACTGTGGAAGTGCTTTGCTTTACCTATAAGAGGCGAAATGCTGCAATAGCGACTAATGTGGGTGGTAACGCAGCAAGCAGTAAATAAAGTGCTGAAACGGCGCCCCCTGGAAAGTAACTGCGCAATATCGCAATACCCGCTGGATTTGGGGCATTGGCAATGACTGTGAGACCGCCGCCAGCAACAGCACCCCCTACTAAGGCTAATTTGAATTCGAGTGAGGTGCCTGTCACTAGTGATCCTAAGTAAGTTAATGCCGCGTTATCGGTAATCGCAGTTAAGGTTAGGCTTCCATAAAACACTGCTGTAGGGCTCATCATTTCCAGAATGGGCTGCAACCACCATCCTTGAAGAGCGCCTAAGACAACCAATCCCGCCAAGAAAAATCCAACTAGGAGTGCTTCTTTGATAATGAGTGGGCTTTGATGTTTTGGATAGGCTGTAGTGAAGCCAATAAAAAATAATAAGAGCCAAATAAAAATAATAGGATCGTGTGCAAATACCACTATGCCTAGTAAAAAGATTAGGTGCATCGTAATGACGACAACTGGAATCTTGATAGGTTTATGAGACTCGCTTGGTTCAATTAGTTGTTTCTGAAATAAGAGTGTTGCGCCAAGAGCGTTGATAAAAATCGCAACACAAGATTCAAAACCAAAATTAGTGAACATGAATGCCGAACTCCAACCCCAGGTTGAGGCAACCATGAGTACTGGTGGCGCAGCAAAGTTAGTCAGTGTTCCACCAATCGAAATATTCACAAACAGTACCCCTAGGGTCCCAAACAGCAAGGCCTTCGAGCACTGGTGGCGGTATACCAAATCGCGCAGCAAAAAAGCTGCCAAGGTCATCGCTGCCGGCTCAGTAATGAGAGAGCCCAAGAGCGGCGTGATCCCTAGAGTCAGAAAATAAAGGGTTGGAGCGCTACGAGTGCGTAGTAAGACTTGCATACCTTTGGCAATGGTATGCAAGAGTTGTGTCGAAAAATACAAAATGGGTTTACTGCCAGCCACAATCATGATGGCAAAGACAAACAACGGCTCTGTAAAGTTACGTTGATCTAAATAGGTTTTTGCAGCGCCTAAATGATCGATAAAAGAGATGTAGATAATGAGAACGGCAGCCCAAAAGCCGAAGACAATTTCGACCTCACCCAGGAGATGCCAAAGACCAGCATGTTTCGGGATGGTTTTAGCGAGAGATTCAAAATAACTAGTACAAAAGGTGTGCAAGACTGCGATTGCAAAAATAATACTTGCACCAAGTTCAGTGAGAGTAAAGTTCATAGGAGAATGTTAGCAGGTGACCAAGCAATACAAAACATTGGCACTTTAGGAGATTTTGGTGAAATTAAAGATTGGATATCAGGCTCTGATTAATGGCGCTATGGCGCAAATTGAAACAGTTCCTTTGGATCAGGCGCAAGAATTATTGTCAAATTCCGATACGGTATTTGTGGATATTCGTGATGTAAGAGAGCTCGAGCGAGAGGGCATGATTCCCAATGCTTTACATGCTCCGCGGGGGATGTTGGAATTTTGGGTTGACCCCGATAGCCCTTATTACAAGCCTATTTTTGGCGAAGGCAAAAGACTGGTTTTATATTGTGCTTCTGCCTGGCGCTCAGCCTTAGCGACCGAGACTTTGCAAAAAATGGGCATACCCAACGTGTGCCATCTGGAGGGCGGATTTAGTTCTTGGAAGAAGGCTGGATTACCTACTGTCGAGAAGATCAGCAAACCCCATGCAAGTTAAATCATTTTTTAAAAAATCAATATTCAGTTAATCAATTTGGAGAGATGATGAGAAAAGTAGTATCCCAGTTTGGCGATGGCCCGTTGCAACAAAAATTGACTACCGGCGACTTGCATTTTTTATCTGATGCTTACGTGACTCATGGTGGCAATGAAACTGGCCCTACCCCCCATGAGTATTTAGGTGCCGCTTTGGCTGCCTGCACGAGCATGACACTCAAAATGTATTCAACGCGAAAGTCGATGAATTTAGAGAATGCGATTGTGACAGTCGATATTGAGCGAGTAGATGATGTTGAAATATTGATTCGTGACATCCAGTTGCAAGGCAATCTGAGCGCAGAAGAAAAAGAACGATTAATAGAGATTGCTAATAAATGCCCAATTCATAAGGCTTTAGCTGGCGATATCGAAATAAAAACCCAGCTGGTAAATTAATACAAGCTGGGCAGTGTGTGCCTTGAAGTTGCTTAGGCGACAGCTAGATAACGAAGTTAGTTAGGTGCATTAGCCGGCTTATTATTTTTACCAGCGTTGTATCCAGAGTTATATTCAGATGCTTGTTCTTTCTTATAAGCGTCATAAACATAACCAGATGCAGCGCCAACAGCTGCACCACCAACTGCACCCCAGATCGGGTTGCCATGGAAAATAGCGGTGCCAACTGCACCAGCAGCTGCACCAATACTTGCGCCGGATAGGGTGCGTTGTTCAGTGTTGCTCATATTTGAACAACCGGCAATTGCGAGAGTTGCTACAGTAATCGCGATAATTTTTTTCATATCAACAGATCCTTTAAATTAATTTTTAATTGAAGAGTGCTCGGATTATTTTTTGGCGCATGGAAAGCGTGCAGCTAAAAAGCCCAAGAACACGCCTGCTGCTGGTTTATCAGCAGTTTGTTGATGCTCTTGTCCAAATTTGACGAAATCAGCAATCACTTCATCGCGTGATGGAGCAGGTTGCTTCAAGCAAATAAAAGGTTGTGCGCGTTGTGGATGACGTGTAGCCAGGTAAGTGTCATAAATTGCGGTGGAGTAGCCAATACAGAAGCTGCGGGATTCTGGGCTAGCAGGTAATTTGCAAACGTTTATAAGTTCTTGGGTACTCAGTAACTTTACGTTGGCGTTTGATTGAGCTTGTACTAGGCCAGAAAATGCCGCAAAAGCAGCTAAAAAAACGAGGACTTTCTTCATGGGTTCTCCCTTGGGTGTATGTAAAACCATCATAAACCATGAATATACCTAATTTGTGCACTAAATAAGTGCAATTTGCACCTTTTTAGATTTTTTTATTCCCCATAATGATGCAAAAAATAGAAGGGGAAAATCACATGGAAATTTTGAAATCAGGTACTGATGCTTTGTTTATTTTGCTCGGCGCGATCATGGTTCTTGCCATGCACGCTGGCTTTGCCTTCTTAGAACTCGGAACGGTTCGTAAGAAGAATCAAGTGAACGCTTTAGTAAAAATTTTGGTCGACTTTGCTGTTTCGACCATCGCTTACTTTTTTATTGGCTACAGCATTGCCTATGGCGTGAGCTTTTTCTCCGGTGCTGAATTACTAGCTGAGAAAAATGGTTACGAGTTGGTAAAGTTTTTCTTCTTATTAACTTTTGCTGCTGCAATTCCAGCAATTATTTCAGGCGGTATTGCTGAGCGCGCTAAATTTAATCCACAGCTAATCGCAACATTTGTATTGGTGGGTTTTGTGTATCCCTTCTTTGAGGGTATTGCTTGGAATCAGCACTACGGTATTCAGGCTTGGATCAAAGGCTTGACCGGTGAGGAGTTCCACGACTTTGCTGGCTCTGTTGTAGTCCACGCAGTTGGTGGTTGGATCGCTTTGCCGGCAGTGGTTCTCTTGGGTGCGCGCCGTGGTCGCTATACCAAAGAGGGCCAAATCTCCGCACATCCACCATCTAGTATTCCTTTCTTGGCATTAGGTGCTTGGATTTTGGCGGTAGGTTGGTTTGGTTTTAATGTGATGAGTGCGCAAACAATCGACAAAATCAGTGGTTTAGTTGCTATGAACTCTTTGATGGCAATGGTCGGCGGCACTCTTGCTGCATGGGTAGTTGGACGCAACGATCCTGGCTTTACCTATAACGGACCTCTTGCAGGTTTGGTAGCAGTATGTGCCGGATCCGACTTAATGCATCCGGTTGGTGCTTTAGTGGTTGGCCTAGTAGCAGGTGCCTTGTTTGTCTATATGTTTACCTTGGTACAAAACCGCTGGAAGATTGATGACGTACTCGGCGTCTGGCCTTTGCATGGATTATGTGGCTTGTGGGGTGGTCTGGCTGCTGGCATCTTTGGTGCCAAGGCATTGGGTGGAATTGGCGGAGTAACTTTTACGGGTCAGCTGATTGGCAGTGTCTTAGGGGTTGGTATCGCTGTGATCGGCGGCATCTTAGTTTATGGAACCTTAAAAGCTGTCCTTGGAATTCGGATGTCACAGGAAGAAGAATTTGAGGGGGCTGACTTAAGTGTGCATCGTATTTCCTCTACTCCAGATCGTGAGCCGAACTGGTAATTCTTTTACAGTAAGTGATAGCTTTAGTCTTTCATATATGGCCTGATTCATATCTATAATGAGTCATGGCTATATATGAACTAGACGGAAATGCCCCTCAATTAGCGGAAGGTGCTTGGGTTGCTGAGAGCGCGGAAGTGATTGGTAGGGTTGAGCTTCATCAAAGCGCTAATATTTGGCCCAAAGTTGTGATCCGCGGCGATAACGATCTGATTCAAGTTGGTGAAGGCAGTAATGTGCAAGATGCATCAGTACTTCATACAGATCCTGGCTATCCTCTCTTGATTGGCAAGAATGTGACTGTGGGTCACCAAGTGATGCTCCATGGCTGCAGTATTGGTGATGGGAGCCTAATTGGGATTGGCGCAGTAATTTTGAATGGCGCCAAGATTGGTAAGCATTGTTTGGTTGGTGCTGGTGCCTTAGTTACTGAAGGTAAAGAATTTCCAGATGGTTCGATGATTATTGGCTCTCCTGCTAAAGCAGTGAAAGCCCTCACGCCAGAGCAAATTACAAGTATCGGCGAAATCGCTGGACGCTATGTAAAAAATGCACAGCGTTATATTAAGACGCTCAAAAAAATTGCTTAAGTTTTGAACTATTCAACGCTGAGCTTTAGTTCTTTAGCCAAATTACTGTAGTCAACAATTTCTTTGCTGATGCGTACCTTCAGTTCGGCTGGGGTGCTTGGCATTGGTTCAATGCCAAGTGCTTGCAATTGTTTGCGCATCTCTGGGTCACTTAGCACGGACACAATTGCTCGATTGAGTTTATCGGTGATTGCTTGATCGGTGCCTGCAGGCGCCATTAATCCATTCCAAGTGCCCACGTCGATTGCTATTCCAGACTCAATTAAGGTGGGCACATTTGGTAGGGTGCTAGAACGTTTTGCAGTTGTCACGGCCAATGCTTTTGTTTTTCCATCCTTGATATGAGGCAGGGCGGATGGAATCGTATCAAACATGACCGATATTTGACCGCCAAGCAAATCAACTACAGCAGGAGCACTACCGCGATACGGTATATGAGTTAAGCTAGCGCCCGTTTTAATTTTGAACATCTCTCCAATAAGGTGATGTGCAGACCCCGGTCCAACTGAAGCGTAATCATATTTATCAGAATTTACTTTGCTTAGGGCAACTAATTCTTTGATGTTATTTGCTGGAATGGATGCATTTACCACTACAACATTGGGAATCATTCCCACCGTTCCAATCGGAATCAAATCCTTATCAATACGGTAATTGAGTTTTGGGAAAACGGATTGGGCAATCGTGAGATGTAAGGTTCCCATCAGTAGCGTGTATCCATCAGGTGCAGCTTTTGCAACAAAATCTGCGCCAACTGTACCGGAGGCGCCAGATTTATTCTCGATCACAATCGATTGCCCGAGTACTTTTCCGAGGGCTGGGCCGAGATTACGCGCCATTGCATCAGTGCTACCTCCCGCAGGGAAGGGGATAACCAGTTTTATCGAGCGATTTGGATAATCATTATCTGGGGCAGAGATAGCATGAAAACTGGGTAAGAGTGTGGCAGCAATTACCAGGGAGAGTACCTTACGGCGATGCGAGTTTTTCATGACTTATCCCTGCTAATGATCATTTGAGCCACGGTAATTTAATTAACCTCTGCCAACAAAAGGCATGTTGGTAGCCATGATTGTCATTGAGAGAATATTGCTCTCTAGTGGAAGTTGGGCCATGTGTAGAACAGCTTCTCCAACATGGTCAACATCCATGCGCGGCTCAACTTTAATTGATTGATCGGCCTGCATGATTCCGGCAGCCATACGCTCAGTCATTTCGGTTGCTGCATTGCCAATATCAATTTGACCGCAAGCAATATTAAATGGGCGGCCATCAAGCGAAATTGTTTTTGTTAAGCCGCTAATCGCATGTTTAGTAGCTGTATAGGGCGCTGACATTGGTCTTGGGGCATGTGCAGAGATTGAGCCATTGTTAATAATTCTGCCACCTTGAGGCGATTGCGCTTTCATCATGCGAATTGCTTCTTGAGAACACAAGAATGCGCCGCAGAGATTTGAATTCACCACATTCATCCACTGCTCGTATGTCAAGTCTTCCATCGGAATTGCTGGGGCGCCAATACCTGCATTATTAAAAAGCACGTCAATGCGTCCAAAGCGTTCTTTTAGAGCGGCGAATAATTTCTTGACTTGGTCAGGCTGTCCAACATCGCAAGTGATCGCAAGACAGTTTTCGTTTGTTCCGCCAATATCGATAATTGCCTTTTCTAGTTTCTCTAGATTGCGCCCAGTGAGAACGACCTGATAGCCTCCTTTAAGAAGCGCTTTAGCTGCTGCCCTTCCAATGCCTACTCCTGCTCCAGTGACGAGTGCTACTTTATTTTTTTGTGGCATTACTTTCTTTCTTAATAGTGTCTCAGATAAATTCTATATTGCCCTGCTTTTACTTTGGTAATGGTAAGGCAGTTTTATAGCGTACTTGTTTTAAGGCAAAGCTAGAGCGGATTTTTTCAATCCCAGGGATAGGCGTTAATTGCTCCAGGATAAATTTTTCCAATGCACCCATATCAGCTACTGCCACCCGGATAAGATAGTCACTATCACCAGTCATCAGATAGCACTCCATAACCTCATCGTGTTCAGAAATGCGTTGTTCAAATGCAGCCAACGCTTCTTTAGACTGCTCTTTCAGGCTAATAGAAATAAAGACATTTAAGCCAAGCCCTAAAGCCTTGGGGTCTGCCAGCGCAACATAGTTTCTGATGACACCTTTATCTTTCAATGCTTTGACGCGCATGAGGCACGGTGACGGGGATAGGTGAACCCGCTTAGATAGCTCCACATTGCTATGGGAGCTATCATTCTGGAGTTCGTTCAAAATTCTGATATCTATGGGGTCTAGCTTCATAAAATTCCTCAAAAATTACTGATATCAGCATATTATGCTGAAAATTAGGATTTATAGCTCATTATTAGCATCCTATTTTGCCTGTAATCCAACACAATAAAGTCGTTGAAACACCCGTGAATGGTTGGAGGGGTTGTGGGTATTGAGATTGCGTTTCCTGGGGTTGAGAATTTGCTACAAATTGAAAGGGATCAGGCCGCTGCTGGGCCCGAGTTTTGGGCTGGACCATCCACTAGAAAATTTGCACGTGAATTTGGTGTCGATATTGGGCAAGTTCACGGTAGTGGCCAAAGAGGTCGAGTTACCAAAGAAGATGTTCAGCAATTTATCAAGCACTCCATGTTGGCAAGAGAGCGTGTTTCTTCTCAAGTGAGTCATGGCATTGCAGGTTTTAATCTTCTGCCTTGGCCTAAAGTGGACTTTACAAAGTTTGGAGAAATAGAACGCCAAGCTCGCAGTCGCATTCAGAAAGTTTCAGCTGCCAATCTAGCGCGTAATTGGGTCATGATTCCGGCAGTAACCTATCACGATGATGCTGACATTACTGATCTAGAAGAGTTTCGTGCCGCATTAAATAAAGAGAATCAAAAAGATGAAGTAAAAATTACTTTGTTGGCATTCTTAATCAAAGCCGTAGTTGCTACTCTCAAGCAGTATCCCACATTGAATTCTTCGCTCGATGGCGAAGATCTTATTTTGAAAAAGTATTTCCATATCGGCTTTGCAGTAGATACTGCAGGCGGTCTCGTTGTACCCGTGATACGTAATGCTGATCAGAAAGGCATTCGCGAGATCGCCAAAGAGACTGCTGGATTAGCCCTGCTGGCTCGAGAAGGAAAGCTAAAGCCGGATCAGATGCAGGGCGCTTCTTTTACGATCTCTTCATTGGGCGGTATTGGCGGTGCCTACTGCGCTCCTATTGTGAATGCACCCGAAGTAGCTATTTTAGCGGTGAATAAGTCGGCCACGAAGCCTGTGTGGAATGGTTCACAATTTGTTCCACGTTTGATTTGCCCACTATCCATGACCGCTGATCATCGCGTCATTGACGGCGCCTTAGCTACGCACTTCACTACCCATCTCACCCAATTATTGGGTGATTTTCGTAAGGTGATGTTATGAATTTAGAGCATAAAAAGTTACAGAGGAATTTTTCATGAACGCTCCCGACATCAAAAAATATTTAAATCTAGAGCACATCGACACTGATCCTGCAGAAACCGCGGAGTGGAATGAGGCCTTTATGGATTTGCTCGCTTCAGGCGATAGTGCGCGGGCTAAATTCATTCTGGATAATTTAGTAAAGCTGGCTAATAAAAATCAAATTAATTGGGTACCTGATTTAGTCACACCTTATATCAACTCTATCCCTGTGGATCAGCAGCCTCCTTTTCCAGGAGATCTTGCGATTGAAGAAAAGCTGGCTTCACTCATGCGGTGGAATGCGCTGGCAATGGTCGCGAAAGCAAATGAAGCCTATGGTGAATTGGGTGGTCACATTGCAAGCTATGCTAGTGCAGCAGATTTGTTTGAGGTTGGGTTTAATCATTTTTTCCGCGCAAGGACTGAGGGCGGTGATGCTACTGAGCGTGGAGACTTGGTTTTCTTTCAGCCACATAGTGCTCCAGGAGTGTATGCCCGCGCCTATTTAGAGGGACGACTGACTGAAAATGATCTTGCCCATTACAGACGCGAGATTACTGCGCCTGAATCAGGAGCAAGAGGTTTATCAAGCTATCCACATCCTTGGTTAATGCCAGATTTTTGGCAGTTTCCAACAGGCTCAATGGGGATTGGTCCGATTAGCTCGATTTATCATGCGCGTTTTATGCGTTACCTCAGTGATCGCAAATTACTAGATTGCTCAACTAGAAAAGTCTGGGGTGTATTTGGTGATGGCGAGATGGATGAGCCAGAAAGTATGAGTGCTCTGACATTAGCCTCTAGAGAAAAGCTGGATAACTTAGTTTGGGTGGTCAATTGCAATCTACAACGTTTGGATGGCCCAGTACGTGGCAACGGCAGAATTATTGATGAGCTAGAAAAACTGTTTAGAGGTTCTGGTTGGAACGTTATCAAATTAGTTTGGGGTAGTGATTGGGATGGGCTTTTTGCAAGAGATACTACCGGAGCGCTAGTCAAGGCTTTTGCACAAACTGTCGATGGACAAATGCAAACATTTGCAGCAAAGGATGGCAGCTTTAATCGCAAAAATTTCTTTGGACAAAATGAAGAATTAGCACGCCTTGCTCAGGGAATGACGGATGAGCAAATCGATCGACTGAAAAGAGGCGGTCATGATTTAGTCAAAATCCATGCAGCTTATCAAGCCGCTGCCAACCATGTAGGTCAACCTACCGTGATCTTGGCCCATACCAAAAAAGGGTATGGCATGGGCAATGCTGGCCAAGGAAAAATGACTACCCATAGCCAGAAAAAGTTAGATGATGAGGCTTTGATCGAATATCGTAATCGCTTTAACTTACCATTGACCGATGAACAGGCTACTAGCCTCACTTTCTTTAGGCCTGATGAGAATAGCGAGGAGCTCAAATATCTAAAAGATCAGCGCAATCAGCTTGGCGGACATCTACCTAAGCGCTATTCAGAATGCGACAAGCTCAATGTGCCTGATATCACTTCATATGCAGCTTTTGCCATCAAGGCTGAAGATAAAGAGATGTCCACAACGATGGCTTTTGTGCGCATGCTTGGAAATTTGCTAAAAGATAAACAGTTGGGACCTAGAGTGGTACCCATTGTTGCAGATGAAGCGCGCACATTTGGTATGGCCAATCTATTTAAGCAGGTTGGTATTTACTCCAGTGTTGGCCAACGCTATGAACCAGAAGATATTGGTTCCGTGCTTAGTTATCGCGAGGCATTGGATGGACAAATTTTGGAAGAGGGCATTAGTGAGGCGGGCGCCATTGCTAGCTGGACTGCTGCAGCAACTAGCTATAGCGTCCACGGAATTGCGATGTTGCCTTTTTATATTTATTACTCGATGTTTGGCTTTCAGAGAATTGGCGATGCGATCTGGGCGGCTGCTGATCAACGCGCTAGAGGATTTTTATTGGGCGCAACCTCTGGTAGAACAACATTAGGTGGCGAAGGCCTGCAGCACCAAGATGGTAGTAGCCAACTCGTTGCTGCAACCATTCCGAATTGCAAGGCATATGATCCTGCCTTTGCTGGCGAGTTGGCGGTGATTATGGATCAAGGTATGCGGGACATGCTAGTTGATCAAAAAGATTTGTTTTATTACATCACCCTTATGAATGAAAACTACGCCCAACCCGATTTGCCTGAGAACGTAACTGAGGGCGTTATTCGTGGGTGCTATAAGTTCAAGACAATGAAGGCCGCCAAGGGTGATGGTAATTCTTATGTGAGTTTGCTGGGTTCCGGTGCCATCATGACCGAGGTATTAAAAGCGGCAGAGATGCTTGTTCATTCTGGAATCCATGTTGATGTATTTAGCGTGACTAGTTGGAGTGAGTTAGCAAGGGATGGTAAGGCAAAAGAGCAAGCTAGACTTTCAGGTGAGGCTGATGTTGAGCAGGCATTTATTAGCCAGGTTCTAACACAAGGTCACGGCCCAATTATTGCGGCAACTGACTATGTCCATGCTTTACCAGAAAGCATACGTGCCTATATTCCAGAAGATAGAAGTTACATCACGCTCGGTACGGATGGTTTCGGTAGAAGTGATACAAGAGCTGCCTTACGTGAGTATTTCGGTGTAAATGCAAATAGCATTTATAAGGTAGCGCAAGCATCATTGAAAAAATAATATTTGCTCTTGATGCCTTATGATGACTTCACTATTTTTGATTACTGAATTTACTGGAGATTTTTAGATGTCCCTGATTCAAAAGCTCAAAGCACGCGCTGCTAACAATAACCCCGTGCGTGTAGGCATCATTGGCGCTGGTAAATTTGGCTCCATGTATCTCTCGCAAGCACCGCGTACCCCAGGCATTCATTTGGTTGCGGTGGCTGACCTTTCTCCTGCGCGCGCCAAAGAATCGCTTGCTCGCGTAGGCTGGGATGCGCCTCGCTATAGCGCTACATCACTGCAAGATGCTGCTAAGTCGGGCGCCACTTTTGTGACTGATGATGCAGAAAGAATGATCGCTAGTGAGCACGTTGATATTTTGATCGACTCTACAGGCAGCCCTGCTGCTGGTATTCGACATGCCCTGCTTTGTTTTGATCATCGCAAGCACATCATTATGGTCAATGTAGAAGCAGATGTTTTAGCAGGACCATTACTGGCACGCAAAGCAGCAGAGGCGGGCGTGATTTACTCGATGGCTTCTGGAGATCAGCCCGCTCTTATTGCGGAGCTGGTGGATTGGGCAAGAACGATTGGCTTAGAAGTGGTGTGTGCAGGTAAGGGCACTAAATATTTACCTATCTATCATCAGTCCACACCCAATACCGTTTGGGCTCACTATGGATTTTCTGAGGAGCAAGTTGCTGGCGGTGATTTCAATGCGCAAATGTTCAATTCTTTTTTGGATGGCACGAAATCTGCGCTGGAAATGGCTGCAGTGTCAAACGCTTGCGACTTAAATCCGCCAAGCAATGGATTAGAGTTTCCACCTTGCGGAGTGGACGACTTGCCACATATTTTCCGACCGATTTCCGAAGGTGGGATCCTGACTCAAAAAGGAACTGTTGAGGTGGTATCTTCAGTTGAGAGAGATGGGCGTCCGGTATTTAGGGATTTACGTTGGGGTGTTTTTGCAGTGTTTGAAGCGCCCAGTCAATATGTGATTGATTGCTTCTCACAATACGGCCTAAAAACAGATAACACCGGTAAATATGCAGCGATGTATAAGCCTTATCACTTGATCGGTCTGGAGTTGGGTATTTCAGTAGCCAGTATTGCGGTACGTGGAGAGGCTACTGGAGCGACTGGCGATTGGAAGGGTGATGTAGTGGCTACCGCTAAGCGTACGCTCAAAGTAGGCGAGAAGTTGGATGGAGAGGGTGGCTTCACTGTCTACGGAAAACTGATGACTGCCTCAGATTCATTAAAGCTCGGAGCTCTACCTATTGGTTTGGCTCACAACATGGTATTGAATAAGGATATTCCAGCAGGAAAGCCAGTGTGCTGGAGTGATGTAGATTACGATGCCACTAAGCAAGCCATTCAATTTCGTCGTGAAATGGAAAAAGTGTTTAGCTAATAAATGAGCCATTACTTTAGCTTGTAGCAACACCAGCCTTAATGCATATCCAGTCTTTGAAGACTTTAATTTTTTGACTGTTTTTAGTATTTGACCGATAGGATAAAAAATGGGTTCTATCGGTAGTCGGTAAAAAGATACCTTTGCCCAGTTCCACAAGCTCTCCACGCGAGAGTTCTCTTTCGGCAAAGCGCACACTCTCAAGCACGGCACCGATGCCATCTACTGCAGCTGATACAGAAAGGGCTGCACGATCAAATGACATTTTCCGTGTCGATGGGTTTTTGAGATGATTAATCTCAAACCATTGCTCCCAGGTATGGTGATTAAGTGAAGACTCAATCAAGGTTAATTTACTCATTAATTCTTCTACTGGAATTTTCGGGTCAATTAATTCAGGAGAGCATAGTGGCGCAATGTTTTCTTCGCCTAAAGATAGGGAAGTAATTCCTGGGCCCTCATGAGTCGATTGATACGAGATGGCAATATCAATTTCTTGATTGCGCAAAAGGTCAATGGGCTCAGCTCCGGAAGTGAGTCGAATAGTGATATCAGGATTATCTTTAATGAATTCTGGCAGTCTTGGGCTGAGCCACTTGGCTGCAAAACTGGGTGAGCAGTGCAAGGCAAGAACTTGTGAATTTGGAGCAAGGGTTACTTCATTGCATGCTGCTTCAATGACATCAAATACTCTAGAGAGTGAATCTAATAAACGCCGCCCTTCAGCTGTCGGCTCAACTTTACGGTTCTTTCGCAAAAATAGCGACTTACCAAAATAGTCTTCAAGCTCTTTAATTTGATGGCTAATGGCTGACTGAGTGAGATGTAGCTCATGAGCAGCCAAGGTAAAGCTTTCGAGGCGTGCAGCCGCTTCAAAAGCTCGCAAAAGTACATAATTTGGTATTTTTCTCATGTAAATAGAATATACATGATTTTCATTCATCTATTCATGAATGGTTATCGTTTGTCAAAACCCTCGGGAAAGCCGATGATTACGGCTTGGTTATAGTTTGAGTGTTCTCAAAACACCAAATTCGCTTCAATTACAGAAAAAGGAATTCACATGGCTGAGGTAATGGAGAAAGAACGTAAATTGGACTTGGGCGACAGAGAGTCTATTTATCAACCTGAAGACAAATCCCAGATTTTTCCCTACCAAGCAAAATTCAATAGTTTTGCTGAGGAACGTCAGCATCTCAAGGAGCGATTGGTTGCTGCTTGCCGAGCATTCGCCTTAGAAAAGTTTGATTATGGATTTGCAGGACATTTAACTGTGCGTGATCCGGAACATCCAAATCTGTACTGGACGAATCCAATGGCAGTGCATTTTGATCAAGTAAAAGTGTCTAACTTAATCTTGGCAGACCATGAAGGCAATATTTTGGAGGGTAAGCATGCATTGAATCGTGCTGGATTTGTATTGCACGCAGCAGTTCATGAAAAACATCCCGATATCGTGGCTATGTGTCATGCACATACAGTCTATGGAACAGCCTTTGCGGCACTAGGTAAACCATTGGATCCAATCTCTCAAGATGCCGCAGCATTCTTTGAAGACCATATGGTTTTAGCGGAACAGGCTGGTCAAGTAGCAGTTGAGGATAATTCTGGCTACAACGTAGCAGGTTCTTTGAAAAAAGTGAAAGCGATTATTCACCGTAATCATGGCTTGTTAACAGTAAGTCGTCATAGTATTGAAGCTGCAGCGTTCTGGTTTATCGCTTTAGAGCGTTGTTGTAAGCAGCAGATGATGGTTGAGGCTACAGGTGTTAAGCCTGTGTTGCTATCGCCAGAAACTGCACGCTACAGCCGTGAACACGTGGGCAGCGAATATATTGGTTGGTTACATTTCCAGCCAATCTGGGGTTATCTAAAAGAAAACCAGCCAGATATGTTTGATTAATTGAACAGTTTTAGATATAGCTAGTTACAACAGGAGTCTCAGTAATGACAAGTAAACAGGAGCAAGCGGAGAAAAAGGTCGGTGCATCCGCAGGATCTGCAACGCCTAAGAAATTAGTTCCTTATGGTGGCTACTACACCAATAAAGTTCCAGGGCATGATCCCGAGCTTACAGAAGTTGGTCCCGGCACACCCATGGGTGAGTATATGCGTGGTTTTTGGCATCCGGTATGCATGTCAATTGAATTGACTGACACTCCAAAATTTTTAACCATCTTAGGTGAAGAGTTAGTGGCGTTTCGTGATGGTAGCGGAAGCGTGGGTGTATTGCATGCTCATTGCGTGCATCGTGGCGCTTCACTTGAATATGGGCAAATTCAAGAGCACGGTATTAAGTGCTGCTATCACGGTATGGTGTTTGATGTGGACGGCACTTGTTTGAATGCACCCTTCCCTAAGGGCGAGGAAGCTGAAGCAGAAAAATATGCCTGCTCGATTCAGCAAGGTGCTTACAAAGCATTTGAAAGAAATGGGTTGGTATTTGCTTATATGGGACCTCCCGATAAAGAGCCACCATTTCCAGAGTGGGAGTCTGATTTTACGGTAGCCCCCGGCGATGAACTGGTGCCCTATAGCAACTTCCAGCACTGTAATTGGTTACAAGTGCAAGACAATGCTGCCGATAATTTCCATACAGCAGAATTGCATGCTGCTAAGAATGTAGTTGGTGGCCATTTTCAAGGTACAACATTTGACGAAGTGGGCTCCCCAACGATGGAAGTGCACCCTGATATGCAGTTTGTGCCCATTCATGGTGGCAGAGGCTTAGCTTGTTCAGGTGCGCGTCGTGTTAATAACGACAAATTATTTATTCGCGTTCAGCACCAGGTATTGCCAAATCTGAGCTTGCATGCCTATACCTCTGAAGATGGCTCCAATAAAAAATTATTTAGTCGTTTCCATATCATCCGTTGGACAGTTCCAGTCGACGACTTTAATAGCAAGATGATTGGCTGGCGCGTGATGGGCCCTGGTATTGATACTCGCGGTATCGGACAAAAAGAGCTGGTCGGATATGAATCAATCGACTTTTTGGATGGCCAAGTTGCCTTGAGAAGGGCTGAGCGTTTTGGCAATCACACGATTAACGATATTGTAGATATTCCAGCAGACCATAGGGCGCGATCTAATTACAAGATGGCTCAATACGCGCCTGGTGATTACGAGGCCATCATTAGTCAGAGACCAATCGCTATTCATGCGCTTGAGAATCCAACAAAGTTTGATGCAGGCCCTTATTTATTTAGGAAGATGTTGCGTGATGCCGTTCGTGGCTCTAATCCAGCGGCAGGCGCAGAAGCCTTTGCTGAGTGGTTAAAGGAATTGAATGGCGCACCCAATAGCTATTGTTCAGGTAATGTATTTGAGTTGCCAATTGGCGCCACGACTGAAGAAGAAGTAGCGCAAAGACGCTTTGTTGCAAAGAGCGTGATTGCCATTCTCACCGAAAGCGAGCAGTACAAGGGTAAAGAGCGCTCTGACTTTGTGAAGCAAAAAATGGAAGAGCTTGAGCAAACTGCCAAAGCACAGTTTAAGCATTAATCTATAGATCAGAAGAGATGGGCTGCAATCGCAGCCCATTCTTGATGTGGAGTGAGACAAAAAAGTGAATAAAATTTCCAGCACGGACTCTGAAGGGCTAGTGATTGAGGTTCAGAGTACTGGCCAAAAAATAAATGTCACGCGAGACGAGTCCATTATCGATGCTTTGGCAAGATCAGGCATTGAGATACCGACTTCTTGCCAATCAGGTTTATGCGGTACATGTAAGACAAGATATATCAGTGGTGATGTAGAGCACGGAGATTGTATTTTGAGTGATGCCGAGCATCAGGAGTACTTAACTCCCTGTATCTCTCATATCAAAATCGGAACACTGGTCCTTGATTTATAAAACACAAAGTAATCAAAAAATATACGTCTTAGGTGCGGGTGCAGTAGGGTGTTACTTTGGTGGCATGTTAGCCCGTGCACATCATGATGTTACTTTTATAGCCAGGCCTGAGCGAGCCACGGCCCTCAATGAATCTGGCTTGCAGATGGATTGCAAAGCATTTCATGAAACGATTGCGGTCAAAGCAAGCTCTGATCTTGCTATTCTGAGTGATGCCGATTTAGTTTTACTCAGTGTGAAGTCGCTCGATACAGAACGCACGCTTGCAGAAATTAAATCAATTTTGCCAATTAAGGCAGTAATCCTCAGTTTGCAAAATGGGGTGGCCAATATTGACATTGCCACCAATATCATTGTGAATCCGGTTTATGCGGCGGTGGTCTATGTTGCTGCAGGGATGATTGATCAAAGAACTATGAAACATCATGGTAGAGGTGAGTTGCTGATTGGTGATCCATCAAACGCTGTTCCTCAAGGCGATCAACGGCTTGTAGAGATTTGTAAGTTATTTGAAGGGGCAAAGGTTCCGTGTTCGATTGCGCCGCAGATTAAAAGAGATATGTGGCTCAAGTTTTTGGTGAACTGTTCTTTCAATGCGATTTCTGGGATTGGTCAGATTGCTTATGGGGAGATGGTGAAGTCTCCTGGCATTGTGAAACTGATTGAAGAAATTACCAAAGAGTTTCTTGCGATTGCTGAGCTTGAAGATGTCAATATCACGATGTCAGAGGCACTTGCGGCAAATGCTTCTATTGCTAGCACTATGGCTACTCAGGTTTCCTCAACCGCCCAGGATCTGGCTAGAGGAAAAATGACAGAGATTGATTTCTTAAATGGCTATATTGTCGAGCTAGGCAAGCGGCATGGAATTACGACGCCGTATAACGAATCTGTTCATGTCTTAGTCAAGATGATGGAATCACCAATCAAATAGAGGGGTTTGGCCCTTCTGCATCAATTTGTTTCTCCCATGAAGCATCTATAAACGCAGGTAAATTCATGCACTCATGGAAGATTTTCATGAGAGTAGGGTATGGGCTCATATCCATCTTGGTGCTTAAGGCATTAAATATTTGCGGCACTAAACAAATATCAATCAGGCCAGGTTGATCACCAAAAGCAAAACGCCCAAGGCGTGGATCGTTACATAATTGTTTTTCAACGCTGGCAAGCCCTAACTTGATCCAATGTTGATACCAGGCATCCTTTACTTCATTACTGGCGCCAACTTGTTTAATTAAGTAGCGTAGTACTCGTAAATTACTAATGGGGTGAATATCAATAGCGATATCCATGGCCAAGGAACGTACCCAAGCGCGATCGATCGGTGAACTTGGTAGCAAAGCCGGTTGAGGCGCAATCTCATCAAGGTACTCAATGATGGCAAGTGATTGATGGATGCTATTTTTTCCATCATCAAATAAGGGTACAAGGCGATTGGGGTTTTTACTTGCATACGCCTCAGATAGTTGCTCGCCACCATTTTTATTTAGGTGTACTGGCAGCACTTCATAGTCCACACCTTTGATATTCAATGCGATACGAACACGGAAGGCAGCAGAGCTACGCCAATAGCTATAGAGCTGGGGTTTCATGGAGATGCTTTCGTTGTATTCATGGCTAACAGTATATTCATGAAGCAAATTGGCGAGAAGGTTCTTTCATTTGCTTTAGACTATTTCTTATGTACGAAATTCATTTTTGGATTGGCATCATTGCAACCATGGCCTTTGCGGTCACTGGCGTATTGGCTATAGCCGATCGTGGAGTCGATCTTTTTGGTGTTTTAGTACTTGGTTTGATCACTGCAATAGGCGGGGGGACTATTCGAGACATTATCTTGGAAGCCCCTATCTTTTGGTCTGAAGGACAGATTTATGTTTGGCTTGCATTGGGTGCGAGCGTATTGACATTTTTTGCTGAGTCTTTTTTTACCCAACCACAGATATATCGCTGGATGTTGTATATCGATGGTTTTGGTGCTGCCCTATTTGCGATTCAGGGGGCAGACAAGGCCTGGGGTATGGATTTTGGCTTGCCTGTTGCGCCTGTCATCTTGGGGGTGATTACGGCAATTGGCGGTGGCTTAATACGCGACGTATTGGCCGGTAGAAAAACACTGATCATGTCTCATGAGCTCTATGCGATTCCGGTAACACTGGGTTGTTGTGCCTATGTGCTGGTATTGAACTTCATACCTCAGTATGCGATTGAGGGTTCCGTACTTTGTATGTTGGGAATCTTTGGTTTACGCGCAGCCGCTATTTATTGGGATCTGCGCGTACCCAAAATATGGATTACTAAAACGCGCTAACGGCACCGTCGCTGCGAGGATCCCAGCCCCCGCGGAGAGTGCCAGATGGTTCGCGAATGATGCAACCTGCGTGACCTACGGTTTCATCAAAAGCATCGAGCATCTCAATTTCATGACCCATCGCATGTAATTCTTTTGCAACCCATGGGCTAAAGCGAGATTCTAATTTCAGGCTGTCGCTAGTTTGGCCCCAAGTTCTCCCTAGTAGCCAGCGTGGACGACTAATCGCATCTTGTGGATCCAGTCCATACGTTGCTGTACGAGTAAATACGGCACATTGAGTTTGCGGTTGACCATCTCCACCCATCGTTCCATAGACCATCGAGCGGCCATCTTTAAATAGAGCCATCGCAGGATTGAGTGTGTGAAAAGGTTTGCGATAGGGTTCGAGATGATTGAGTGTCTTGGGATCTAAAGAGAAACTGCAACCTCGGTTTTGCCAATTCACTCCTGACTGAGGCAACACAATACCAGCGCCAAACTCGTGATAAATACTTTGAATGAAAGAGACGCAGTTACCGTCACCATCAATCACGCCCATCCAGATTGTGTCGGCTGGTCCCTTGCCTTGACCCCAGGGTAAAGCTTTGTTTGGATCTATATTTTTAGCTAACTTTTTCAGAAATGCTGGCGATAAAAAAGACTGCGCATTTTTTGTCATGTAAGCGGGGTCAGTGACAAACTGATCACGGATCTTAAACGCTTGCTTAGTCGCTTCAACGCAATGATGAATATATTCAGTGCTATCGACCTTGAAGCGCTTGAGATTGAGTTGATCCAAGATGCCAATGATCATGAGTGACACAACGCCTTGGGTAGGCGGCACCATGTTGTAGACATTACCTAGGCTGTGTTTTAGTTCCAACGGATCAATGAGTTTGGCGCGATGACGATGTAGATCGCTTAAACGAAGGGGGCTACCAATATCAGTGAGTTCTTTGCCTAATAAATCTGCAAGATCGCCACGGTAAAAATCATCCGTTCCTTTGGTGGCAATTTGCCGTAAGGTTTTAGCTAGGCGCGCTTGTTTAAAGATACTGCCCACAGCCGGCGCTTTGCCATTCACTAAAAATGTTTTAGCAAATCCTGGAATGGGATTGAGCTCTTCACGCTTTTTAGCAGTCAGGCTTGATTGGCTGTAAGTTACTGGTACGCCTGCTTCAGCGTAATGAATCGCATCCGCTAGCAGACGCGATAAGGGGATCTTTCCGCCAAGACCTTGTTTTGAGAGTTTGTGCGCAGCACCCCAACCAGAGATAGTGCCGGCAACGGTGTTTGCTGCTACTGGTCCACGAAAAGGAATCGCTTTGGTAATGCCACGCTCCGCGTACCACTGCTTGCTTGCTAAGCCAGCTGCCGCACCACAGGCATCAATACCGCCCATGGCTTTGCCTGGTGAATGGATCACCCAAAAAGAGTCGCCACCAATGGAATTCATATGTGGGTAGACAACAGCAATGGTTGCTGCTGCAGCTACCATTGCCTCTAATGCATTGCCACCTTCACGAAGAACTGCTAAAGCTGATTCAGAAGCGAGGGAGTGCGGCGCTACCGCCATCCCCTGAATGCCCCACTTTGCTTGCATTGCAAAACCCCTCTATTTTTTCTAATGCTTTTATATTATTTATTTTCTCGCAATTGTCGCTCGATCTCTGAACTAGAGTCTACTGTGATCTCATTTTGTTCAACGCCAGCCAATGGATCAACGGAGGGGCCATTGGCATCAAAGACAGCAGCTGGCTTATCAACAAAGTAGGTCACTGTTTCTGGGATAAAGATGATGATGGCCACCAGAATCAGTTGCAAACCAACCCAAGGCAGGGCCCCATAGTAAATATCAGAGCTCTTGAGTGATTTTGGTGCTACCCCTCGCAGGTAAAACAGCGCGAAGCCAAATGGAGGATGCATGAATGAGGTCTGCATATTGGCGCCGAGAAGAACACCGAACCAGATCAAGTCGATGCCGAGCTTGTCAGCAACGGGAGCCAATAATGGAATGATGATGAAGGCGATCTCAAAATAGTCTAGGAAGAAGGCTAAGAAGAAGACAAACAAGTTCACCACAATCAAGAAGCCTACTTGACCGCCTGGTAGACCTGATAAGAGATTCTCAATCCAGAGATCCCCATCAACACCGCGGAATGCTAAGCCAAATACCGTAGAGCCAATCAGAATGAAGATCACCATGGCATTGATGCGCATCGTGGAAGTCATTGCCTCCCAGACTAGCGGTTTCTCTAGGCGCTTATTCATGGCAGCGAGAACTAAAGCTCCTACAGAGCCCATGGCTCCACCTTCAGTAGGCGTAGCCAGACCCATCAAGATGGTGCCCAATACTAAGAAGATGAGTGCGATTGAGGGAACAATGCCCCACAAGATTCGCTTGAATAATTTCCAGTCAATTTTTGGACGCGCTTCAGGTGGAAGTGCTGGCACATCTTGTGGTCTAAAAATGGATAAAAAGAAAATAAACAAACAGAACAGCACTACTTGAATGATGGAAGGTCCAATGGCGCCGGCATACATATCGCCAACCGATTTGCCTAACTGGTCAGCCAACACAATTAATACGAGTGATGGTGGGATGAGTTGAGTAATGGTTCCAGAGGCTGCAATCACACCCGTTGCAACACGCGGGTTGTAACCGTAGCGCAGCATGATTGGCAGAGAGATTAAGCCCATCGCAATTACTGATGCAGCAACAGTCCCAGTAATCGCACCCAGAATCGCACCAACAATGATGACGGCATACGCTAAACCACCACGGATTGGGCCAAACAATTGACCCAAACCTTCGAGCATGTCTTCTGCTAACCCGCACTTCTCCAGAATCGCACCCATGAAGGTGAAGAAGGGAATTGAGAGCAGTAAGTCATTCGAGAGAATGCCAAAGACTCGGTCTGGTAGCGCTTGCAAGAAAGTGGGCTGAAACATGCCCATTTCGATGCCGATAAAAGAAAAGAATAAGCCAACCGCGCCAAGAGAGAAAGCGGCTGGATATCCAAGCAACAAAAATACAATCAAGCCCCCAAACATGATGGGGGCCATCAATTCATGGCTAATCATTGGAGCGGTCTTTCGTACTTAGGATCGATTTGAATCATGCCAATAATGGCAGCGTAGCGTTTGATAATTTCTGAGATACCTTGGAGTGTTAATAAGAAAAAGCCCAAAGTAATCACGCCACGCACTGGCCAACGAATCAGACCACCAGGATTGCTCGAGGTTTCATTTTGAATTACCGACGTAATAAAAAATTCCCAAGAGTAGTAACCAATGATGATTGTTACCGGTAAGAAGAAAACAATGCCACCCCAAAAGTCTAACCAGAGTCGAAATTTGTTAGGGTACATTGCATAAAGTACGTCTACTCGCACGTGTTCATTGAGACGAAAAGTCGTTGCAGCACCAAACATCACCATACCGGCGAATAAATACCACTGCGCTTCAAGCCAGCCATTGGAGCTGACATTGAAGCCATACCGAATCAGCGCATTTCCTGTGCTGACCAGTACGGCTATCAATACCATCCAACTCGCTAATACACCAAAACGGTCATTTAAACGATCAACGAAACTTGCAAAAACTAAAAATTGTTTTGGCATATCAGATTCTCAATAAGTCCTTATTTGACTGGATTAGTCAACATGAAGCTCATGAGTGTTTGCTCAGCAACTTTGTTCCACAGCATTTGATCGTTGCGGAATTTTTTCCAAGGCTCGTAAATCTTCTTGAATGATGGATTCTTGGCTGCTTCTTCTTCATACATTTCGAATGCCGCATTGGATGCCGCTTTCATAATGTCTGTTGAATAAGATTGCAGCTTCACACCATTCTTAATTAAGCTTTGCAAAGCGATTGGGTTTTTGTAGTCGTACTCGGCCATCATGTCAATGTTGCACTCCGCACATGCTGAGGCCAAAGCTTCTTGATATTGCTTAGGTAACTTTTCCCATTCTTTGATGTTGACATACATGGAGTACATCGAACAAGCTTCCCACCATCCTGGGTAGTAGTAGTAAGGAGCAATTTTGTAAAAGCCTAGTTTTTCATCATCGTAAGGACCAACCCACTCAGCCGCATCAATCACACCCTTTTCAAGCGCTGGATAAATATCGCCACCGGCAATCTGTTGTGGAATTGCGCCTAAGCGGGACATTACTTCGCCACCAAGACCGGCAATACGCATCTTCAGACCTTTTAGGTCAGCAACAGTCTTCACTGGTTTTTTAAACCAGCCACCCATTTGAGTGCCGGTGTTACCTGCTGGGAAAGAAATAATGTTGTAGTCACGCAAGAACTCGCGTTGGAGTTTTAAGCCACCGCCCCAATACATCCAAGCATTTTGCTGGCGCTGATTCATGCCAAACGGAACGGTCGTATCAAAAGCGAACGTTTTATTTTTGCCTACAAAGTAGTAGCCGGCAGTATGAGTACATTCCACAGTACCCTGTTGTACGGCATCAACCGTACCGAAGGCTGGGACGATTTCACCTGCACCAAAAATACGAATTTGGAACTTGCCATCGGTCAGTGCGGCTACTCGCTTGGAGATAAATTCACCACCACCGTAAATGGTGTCTAGGCTTTTAGGAAAGCTAGAGGCGCAGCGCCACTTCACTTCTGGCATAGATTGTGCAATGGCGGGTGCAGCCAGTACTCCAGCAGCAGCGCCGATTGCTGTTTTACCTAGAAAGTCACGTCTTTTCATTTGAAATGCTCCTTATGTAATATTTTTGGCGGCATATTGAGCTATGCCTTTTTAATAACTTCAGAGACTATTAAATCGAAGTGCAAATAGACAAATTTTGGGTATTGCACTTGGTTTTTCGAATATGCACCTTGATTGGGCAACTTGCTATGAAATAGTGCAAATCCATGATGTCATCATGGATTAAGTGTATTGCATTAAATATGCAGTTTTCGGGAATACCCCGACTGAATTTCATGAGTAATTACCCTAAGTGTTGGATTTCTTTGAATTTTTTTAAGGATAATCGACGAGTTGTTTTTTTATTTCTATAAATAGTTAGGAGCTACTGATGTCAACATCAACTAAAGCAGCCCCAATGACCGCTGCAGAGCGCAAAGTTATTTTTGCTTCCTCTTTAGGTACGGTTTTTGAGTGGTATGACTTTTACCTTTACGGTTCTTTGGCTGCCGTTATTGCCAAGCAGTTCTTCTCAGGATTAGATGCTGGCTCTGCCTTCATTTTTGCCTTGTTAGCTTTTGCCGCTGGTTTCATCGTGCGTCCATTTGGCGCATTGGTGTTTGGCCGCTTAGGCGATTTGATTGGTCGTAAGTACACCTTCTTGGTCACTATTGTGCTTATGGGTGGCGCAACCTTTATCGTGGGTATTTTGCCTAACTATGCAACGATTGGAGTTGCTGCACCAGTCTTGCTAATTGCATTACGCATGTTGCAAGGTTTGGCTTTGGGTGGTGAGTACGGTGGTGCTGCTACATATGTTGCAGAGCATGCTCCCAACGGTAAGCGTGGTGCATACACAGCATGGATTCAGACAACCGCTACTCTGGGTTTGTTCCTCTCCTTGCTTGTGATTTTGTTCACACGTGAAATCACTGGTCCAGACTTTGATGTTTGGGGCTGGCGTGTTCCTTTTATTGCTTCCATTATTTTATTGGCCGTCTCAGTCTGGATTCGTTTATCTATGGCTGAATCACCAGCATTTACAAAAATGAAAAATGAAGGCAAGTTGACTAAGGCGCCTTTAACAGAGTCATTTGGTCAGTGGAAAAATTTAAAGATCGTGATCTTGGCTTTGTTTGGTCTGGTTGCTGGTCAAGCTGTGGTTTGGTACACAGGCCAGTTCTATGCTTTGTTCTACCTTACTCAAGTATTGAAGGTGGATCCTAAGACCGCAAACTTGTTGATTGCTGCCTCATTAGTCATTGGCACACCATTCTTTATCGTGTTTGGTAGCTTGTCAGATAAGATTGGCCGTAAGGTGATCATCATGGGTGGTTTGTTGTTAGCCATCATTTTGTACATCCCAAATACGCCAGTTTCCTTGTTTAATGGCTTAACCCACTTTGCAAACCCAGCGTTAGAAAAAGCGATGGCAACTGCACCAGCAAGCATTACTGCTGATGTGAGTGAATGTACCTTCCAGTTCAACCCAACTGGTACTGCGAAGTTCACTAGCTCTTGCGATATTGCAAAGCAGGTGATGGCTTCTAACTCTGCAAGCTACACAACCATTCCTGGCCCAGCCGGTGGAACTGCGGTTGTGAAGATTGGCGACACAGAGATCCAAGGTTACTCTGCTAAAGGTATGGCTCCAGCGGATGCGAAAGCAAAAGATGCCGAGTTTAAGAAAGCGATTCGCGATGCATTGAATGCTGCTGGCTATCCTGCAAAGGCTGATCCTGCTGCAATTAATCTTCCTGCAACCCTGGCTCTTTTGGTCATTTTAGTGATCTTAGTAACCATGGTTTATGGCCCAATTGCCGCGATGCTTGTTGAGTTGTTCCCAACTCGGATTCGTTACACCTCAATGTCCTTGCCATACCATATTGGTAACGGTTGGTTCGGTGGCTTGATGCCAACAATCGCCTTTGCCTTGGTTGCGCAAAACGGCAATATTTACTACGGCCTCTGGTATCCAATCATCATCGCTACGATGACATTGATAATCGGTACGCTGTTTATTAAAGAAACTAAAGACGTAGATATCTACGCTAATGACTAAGTATCTTTAGTCAGCAGTAAATAAGAAGCCCGACCACAAAATGGTCGGGTTTTTTTATTCCCACAAATTGATTTGATTACGGTTCTTGAGTAGATTTTTATTTTGCTGGGAAATGGAGATATTTCTGGGCCCTGGAATTAAGGTGATTTGGGCGCCAGCTGTTAAAGCTCCGGTTTTGAGTACTCGAAGATACCAGCCGCTAAAGCCCGACTGGAGCATCACTTTACTAGCACCTTTATAGCCCAATGCTGCATTGAACTTAAAGCAGGGTTCACGCAGTTTGACTACAGAAAATTCTAGATCGCCAATCAGTAATGTATCGCCAACGTAGACCTCGCTCTCGAGCAAACCTTCGATGGTGAAGTTTTCTCCGATAGCTCCATGTTGGAGAGCAACTTCTTTTTTAGTTTCTCGGCTGAGTAGCTCGTTCCAAAAAGCGTAGTGTTCGGCTGGATAGACGTAGATCGCTTTTTCAATGCCACCATGCACATTCAAGTCAGCCTGCTCATCACTCTCCACTCCAAGAGTAGTAATTTCAACTGAAATGGGATTTTGTAAATTACTAATACTCTTTTTATGAATTGCCGAAGCGACTGATTTGTAATCGGGGTGGTGGTTGCCAAACAAAGGCAAAACTTTTCCTGCTGAAATTGAAATGAGTTTCATGCTTTAAGTTTCTTTATTAGTAACGGCAGCGTGCATCACTTTTGTATTTTGTGAAATACACAATAAGGTCGGCATCGGATTTGTATTGGGTGTAGTAGATAGTGGCTCGCGCATCACTTTTATATTTTGTATAAAACCATACCCCTGGTTCCTTGTCGCTGGAGTATTGGGTTTCGTAGACGATGCAGTTCGCTTCAGACAGGTACTTTGTAACAAAGACCTTAGCATTGGCTTCTGATGGATAGTTAGTAATGAAGATTTGGGCTGCAGAAGCGCTAAGAGGCATCAAAACACTCAAGAACACTAAGACAAGCCGTTTTTGGAAATCTCTTTTCATGCATCTATATTACGATTTCTTAGAAAAAGGGTGCCAAGATCGATTCTTTAGAGCAAACTCATTGCACTTTAAGCCTCATAATGCACTCTTATTTTTGAGGATCGAATATGACAGCTCTATCGCTAACTAAAATATTTACGGATACATTTTAAAAAGTGAAATTCTCATGTTTAGATTTGATATCTAAACTTCAAATATGACAGCTATTGACTAGATTCATAAACTTGTCATATGAACAGCGGAGCATCTAGGCACCCCTCAATATCTAAGTCAAGAGAGAACATGTCAGGTCAAAATCCTGCCTTTACATCTAAGTCAAGAGAGAACATGTCAGGTCAAAATCCTGCCTTTACAATTTAGTATGAAAATTAAATGATGAAATGGATTGTTTGCCTATTCTTATTTATCAGCGCACTGCATAGTCACGCACAAGAAAATGCGAATCCATATGATGTGCAAGTAAGCGTCATTTCAGAAGATGGGTACTTCAAAATTCAGGCTAGTTATGCAGTACCAATCGATATCTGTGCTGCCTATGCTTTTATTACTGACTATGAGGGGGCCAAGAGTATTCCTGGGATTGTTGAATCGAAAGTGATATCGCGGACTCGTAATAAGGTACGTGTTCAAAGGTTAATTAGAGAGCAGATACTCTTTTTTCCGGTTGAAATGAAATCACTCATGGAATACACAGAGACCCCAAATAAACTGATTACTTTTGAGCAGCTAAGCGGTGATAACAAACAATATCGAGGGTCTTGGAGGCTTAGCGAGGGAAGAGATAAGACGCTTTTTAGGTATGAAGCGATTGTGGAGCCGCACTCCATCATTCCATCCCTGGTGATTGAGTATTTCGTGAGAAATAGTATTCGTAGCCGATTCGAATTGATGGCACAAAGAGCAGCGCAAGCGAAGTTTACTGAATACTTTGCTTGTAACTAAGCTACGTCATTCTTTTAATTCAGGATCGGCTTTTCGCATCTACCAATAAATTCTGCTCGAGCAATAGTGCGTTCGTTAGGGTTTATCTTTTCACCAATAGACCAAGTGGCATCAATTTCGGCAAATGAGAGCGTACTTGTATTGTAAATAATACGTTTACGCTGCCTTGCCCCGTTGGACTCTTTGATCAAATTGCAGCTAATGATGTTGGATTGCTGGGTACACTCATAATCATCGATTTTGTAATCTTTAATCTTGTAGGTTCGCGTCACCTGAGGTGTAACAATTTCTTTTTTTGCTTCCGTCTTAATAACGGCGCCGTAACAGCTTAGCGTGAGGTTGTCAGGTTTTTGCGAGCAAGCAATTAGTGCGCTAACAAAGATTAGTGTTACCAATAGTTTCACAACAACCCCTTTATATTTTTTATAACTATAAGTGATTTCTCCCCCCCGCTACTTTTAGGTCCCGATCGCTTTTAAATAGAGGTTAGATGAGGTTTGCGTAAGGTAGCGGCGAAACTAATCAGCGTCATCAGCACAGTCAGCTTCATTTAGACAGCACCCCTTCTATTGTTTTATAATCATCAGTTCGGCGAATTAGCTCAGCTGGTTAGAGCGACGGAATCATAATCCGCAGGTCCGGGGTTCAAATCCCTGATTCGCCACCAAATCTACAGGCCATTGCCGACCGGCAGTGGCTTTTTTCTTAGGCTGGCTAGAATTCATATATGGCTAAATTTTGGAACTTTGTCTTTTTTCAAGCTGGTTGGTTTGCTTGTGTATTGGGTGCAGCTAATCAGCAGGTGCTATGGCCGGTAATTGGTACTTTGGCCTATATAGCGTTTCATGCATGGCGCTCTCCATCCCCTAGAGCCGAATTGAGCCTCCTATTAAAAGCCCTCTTCTTTGGAATTTGTACTGACTCCCTCATCATGTATTTAGGCTACTTGGATTTCCGAGATGATTGGCCTTCTCCCTTTCTATCCCCTTTATGGATGTGGACTCTTTGGGTGTTAGTGGCCACTACCGTAAACGGTTCCTTATCTTGGTTGCGGGGTAGACCCATCTGGACAGCCGTATTGGGCGCTATTTCTGGCCCCCTTTCCTATGAGGCTGGCATTCGATTAGGGGCTGGAGGATGGGGTCCCGGAGGTCAAATCACGGGTTTTATCCTAGTTGGCGTTGTATGGGCGATTGCAATGCCTCTCTTTTTCTATTGGGACCGCACCCCAATCGAGCAGGGACTAGTAAAAAATCTGTAAATTCCCTTGAAAAGTCGCTTGCAAATACTACTGTTTTTATATACAGTAAATCCTAAGTTGTTAAACAGTAGATGAAACTTCGGGAAAAAGCCCAATACACAGTGAAAAAGGAATAAAAAATGGCCTTGGATGACAAAAGAAAATCAGCTTCCTCAGAATTTGAGGGGATGAGTGGAGATAAGCAAAAGGCGTTAACAGCAGCCTTAGCGCAAATTGAGAAACAATTTGGCAAGGGCTCGATCATGAGATTGGGCGATGCTGAAATTAGCCAAGATATTCAAGTGGTATCGAGTGGTTCACTTGGCTTGGATATCGCCTTGGGAGTTGGCGGTCTAGCACGTGGTCGTGTGATTGAAATCTACGGCCCAGAATCGTCCGGTAAAACAACCTTAACTTTGCATGCGATTGCAGAAATGCAAAAGCTTGGTGGTACTTGCGCATTTATCGATGCTGAGCATGCTTTAGATGTTCAGTACGCATCCCGCCTAGGTGTGGATGTGAATAATTTATTGATTTCTCAACCAGACACTGGTGAGCAAGCTTTAGAAATCGCAGATGCTCTAGTGCGCTCCGGCTCAATCGATTTGATCGTCATTGACTCCGTTGCAGCTTTGGTTCCCAAAGCTGAGATTGAAGGCGATATGGGTGACTCATTGCCCGGCTTGCAAGCTCGCTTGATGAGTCAAGCATTGCGTAAATTGACTGGCGCTATCAAGCGCACTAACACCACCGTGATCTTCATTAACCAAATTCGCATGAAGATTGGTGTGATGTTTGGTTCCCCAGAGACTACTACTGGTGGTAATGCACTGAAGTTCTACGCTTCTATGCGCTTAGATATTCGCCGTATTGGTAGCATTAAGAAGGGTGACGAAGTCGTTGGTAATGAAACCCGTGTGAAGGTTGTGAAGAACAAAGTTTCTCCTCCATTCCGCGAGGCCATTTTTGACATCATGTACGGTGCCGGTATTTCAAGAGAAGGTGAAATCATTGATATGGGTGTTGAAGCCGATATCGTTGAAAAGTCTGGCTCTTGGTATAGCTATAACGGCGACCGAATTGGTCAGGGTAAAGACAATGTGCGCGATTTCTTGAAAGAGAATCCAGCGATTGCTAAAGATATCGAAGCAAAAATTCGCGAGAAACTAGGCGTCAAATCTGGCTCTGCAGTAGTGACCGATGTCCTCAGCGAGGAAGAGGAAGTCGAATAACCGCGTTGAATCATTCAATGTCAGAATTAGCTAGCAAAAAACCTAAACAAAGCCCGAGTCTCAAAGCTCGGGCTTTGCGTCTTTTATCGCTCCGAGAATATAGTCGCAAAACTTTAGCCGCCAAGTTGGCCGAATCAGAGGCTAGATGGGCAAGGTTGGGCGCTGAGCAATTGGAGCAAACCTCGCAAGCTACCACTCTTAGTATTGAGGCTGTTTTGGATGATTTTGAGACTCGTGGTTGGTTATCCGACGAGCGATTTGCGGAAGCCTTGGTGCGAAGGCGCAGTGAGCGATATGGGACTCGAAAAATTGCTGATGAGCTAGAGAGGGCGGGGGTGGACTCGCAGCAATCAGCCAAGCTCCTTGGGGCTTTAAAGGAGACTGAATTTCAGCGGGCATATGATCTTTGGACAAGAAAATACGGGGAAAAAGCCCAGGATCAAAAAGAACGCGCAAGGCAATATCGGTTTTTGGCGTCTAAGGGTTTTAGTTCAGATGTGGTGGCCAGAATAATTGGCGGTCAAAGCCCTGATTAGGGCAATTACGGATCAAAAATTGCCATTTGCGGCATTGCAACATGATAGACTTATGAAGTCGGTCAAGCCGTTCGCATTTATTCAAATTTGGCTAATTTAGCTATTTCTCGAGTAAGTATGGGATCAAGGCAATATCGGTTTTACTAATCCTCATCGCTTGCTACAAAAGATACCGTTTCGGAGTAATTATGAAAATTCACGAGTACCAGGGCAAAGAACTTCTGCGCCAATTTAATGTGCCTGTTCCAAATGGCATTCCTGCATTTAGTGTAGATGAAGCTATGAAGGCTGCTGAAAAGCTCGGCGGCCCAGTATGGGTTGTGAAGGCTCAAATTCATGCTGGTGGTCGTGGTAAAGGCGGTGGTGTGAAGTTGGCAAGAAGTATGGATGACGTAAAGAAGTACGCATCCGAAATTTTGGGTATGCAACTCAAGACTCACCAGACAGGCCTAGAAGGTCAAAAAGTCAATCGTCTTTTAATTGAAGACGGTGCAGATATCAAAAAAGAGTATTACTTCAGTATCGTTACAGACCGCGCGACACAAAAAAATGTGATCATGGCTTCTAGCGAAGGCGGAATGGATATTGAGGAAGTCGCTGCATCTCATCCAGAAAAAATTATCAAAGTATTTGTTGATCCATTGATTGGAATGACAGATGCTGACTGCGATATCGTTGCAAAAGGTATTGGTGTTCCTGAAGCCTCTATTCCGATGGCTCGTGATGTATTCAAAAACTTGTACAAGACCTATTGGGATACCGATGCTTCATTGGTTGAAATCAACCCATTGATTCTTGAAGGTAATGGCAAGATCAAGGCTTTGGACGCTAAGTTCAACTTTGACCCAAACGCATTATTCCGTCATCCAGAAATAGTTGCTTACCGCGATATCGATGAAGAAGATGCTGCTGAGATTGAAGCTTCTAAATTTGATCTGGCTTACATCTCCTTAGATGGCAATATTGGCTGTCTCGTAAACGGCGCTGGTTTAGCAATGGCAACCATGGATACGATTAAGTTATTCGGTGGCGAGCCTGCAAACTTCTTAGACGTTGGCGGGGGTGCTACTGCAGAAAAAGTGACCGAAGCATTCAAGATCATGCTCAAGAATAAGAGTGTTGAAGCCATTTTGGTCAACATCTTCGGCGGGATTATGCGTTGCGATGTGATCGCTGACGGTGTTGTTACTGCTTGTAAGGCAGTAAATCTCACAGTTCCTTTGGTTGTGCGCATGAAGGGTACTAATGAAGAGTTAGGCAAGAAAATTCTTGTGGACTCTGGTTTGCCAATCATTAGCGCCGACTCAATGGCTGAAGCCGCTACTAAGGTAGTTGCGGCTGTTGCCAAAAACAAATAATCCAGGAATTTCAATATGTCTATTTTGATCAATAAAAACACCAAAGTCATTACACAGGGTATTACTGGTAAGACCGGTCAGTTCCATACTGAAAAATGTCAGGAATACGCAAACGGTAAAAACTGTTTCGTTGCTGGCGTAAATCCTAAAAAGGCTGGCGAGTCTATTTTTAATATTCCAATTTATGCGACTGTTAAAGAGGCTGCGGCCCAAACTGGTGCAACTACTTCTGTCATTTATGTTCCACCTCCAGGCGCAGCCGCTGCAATCTGGGAAGCAGTTGAAGCTGACCTTGATTTCGTGATCTGTATTACAGAAGGTATTCCAGTACGCGACATGCTGGAAGTGCGTAACAAGATGAAAGCTAAAGAAGCTAAGGGCGGCAAGAAAACTTTGTTACTTGGCCCTAACTGCCCAGGAATTATTACTCCTGATGAAATCAAGATCGGTATCATGCCAGGCCATATTCACAAGAAAGGTCGTATTGGTGTTGTGAGCCGCTCTGGAACTTTGACATACGAAGCCGTTGGTCAATTGACTGCAATTGGCTTAGGTCAATCTACTGCAGTAGGTATTGGTGGAGACCCGATTAATGGTTTGAAGCACATCGATGTGATGCGCATGTTTAATGAAGATCCAGATACAGACGCTGTCATCATGATTGGGGAAATCGGTGGACCTGATGAGGCAGAGGCAGCGCGCTGGTGTAAAGATAATATGAAGAAGCCAATAGTTGGCTTTATTGCAGGCGTTACTGCTCCTCCGGGTAAGCGGATGGGTCATGCAGGCGCGTTGATTTCTGGGGGCGCAGATACAGCTGACGCTAAGCTTGCTGTGATGGAAGAGTGTGGTTTCAAGGTGACAAAGAACCCATCGGAAATGGCTGCATTGTTAAAAGCTATGTTGTAATGAGCGGTCAAAAAAGGATGCTGAATATTCAGCATCCTTTTTTGTAGTAATCAGTGGTTTAAAAGAAGTTAAAACATAAAAAACGTAGGAGACATCATGGATTTTTCAGCATTTTCTGACGCTACCTTTTGGGCGGCACTCTTATCAATTATTGTTGCGAATATTTTGTTATCGGGTGATAACGCAGTAGTGATTGCTTTAGCATCACGTAACCTGCCGCCAGCCCAACAAAAGAAAGCCATTTTTTGGGGTAGCGCAGCAGCAATTATTTTGCGTGTAGTACTAACCATTACTGCAGTAGCCTTGCTAACCTTGCCTTATCTAAAAATCGTCGGCGGTTTATTGCTGTTGTATATCGGCATTCAGTTATTGTCTGATAGCGGCGGGGAAGAGCATATGGAGGCTAAGACAAGTATTTGGGCGGCCATACGTACAATCTTGATTGCAGACTTAGTCATGAGTTTGGATAACGTTTTAGCTGTAGCCGCGGCCGCACAAAAGGGTCCAGAAGAAACTCGTTTATTGCTTCTGATTATTGGACTTGGAATGTCTATCCCATTAATCATTTTTGGCAGCGCCATGTTGTTAAAGGTGATGGAGCGTTTCCCAATCATTATTACTTTGGGTGCTGGTTTATTAGGCCTTCTAGCTGGTGGTATGTTGGTTGATGATCCAGCTATTAAAGATAGTATCCAAGAGGCATTAGGTGATGCAAAGCTCGCCTTTGAGGTGATTGGTGTCGCAATTGTTATTTTGGTTGGAACCTATTTAAAGAAAAAGAATGCTCACAAAGAAGCGTAAATTTCTTTCCAGGTAATCAGAAAAGCCGGCCTTGAAAGCCGGCTTTTTTACTTCTTAGCCTCATTGAGTTCAAGAGGTATAGACTGGATGATGAGGTATTTCACCTCAGGAGCTAGAAGATATGCAAAGTAAAAATCAGGACAAGCAGGGACAACAAGAGGCTCATCAAGAGTCTGGCTTTACGCTGATAGAAGTCATGGTGGTAGTGGCGATCATTGGAATTTTGGTTGCAGTGGCAGTGCCTCAGTATCAGGACTACATTGCTCGTAGCCGAGTTATTGAAGGCATGAATCTTTCCTCCAGCGCAAAGCTTGCCGTCACAGAAGCATTTGCTAGTCGTGGAACTGTGCCTATGGATGAAGCCACAAGCGGATCTTTCACCTTTACGCCAACACGAAGCGTTAAATTGATTGAAGTTACCCCATCAGGGGCAATTGCGATTGATTACCAAATTAGTGTGGCGCCTGAAGGTAAAAACACATTGCACCTTGTTCCCACCAATGAGCCAGATACAAACTCACCTAAGCCAATTGATTTGTCAAAACCTGAGGGCTCAACTTGGGCTGGAGGTTGGTCATGCAGATCGACTGAGACCAATCTAATTTCTCAGTTACTACCTTCTGAGTGCAGAATTAGTAAATAAAGATTTCTTCTGTAACTATTGATGGGTAAGCCACCTTCGTGAACTGACCCCCAAAAGTTGGACGCTATGTCCAACCAAGGGGGTTTTGTTTTATGAGCAAGTACAGCAAGCAGTTCAAGCTAAAGGTAGTTAAAGAGTTTCTAAAGTTTGGCGGTCTTAAGCGGGT